>JAZKDS010000470.1:1319-8372 GCA_040387455.1 Bacteroidota bacterium | reverse complement strand
ATTGTAAGTATTTACGGGTTTTTTTGTGCCTTTTTGGCATCAAAATACCCCCAAAACAATCAATATAAATGTGAGCAATTAGGTGAGTAAAAATGGGTATCCCAAAAACTACTCACAAAAAGTGCCGTAAGTCACTGTATGTAAATATTTTAAACCTGTTTCTTTAACACTTTTTCATTGCCAAATGCAGCCTCAAAACGCCACTTTTTTAGTGCAGTTTAATTGAATCGGTACTTAATGTTCAATTTAACTTTAAATGCATTTGGTATGAAAAACACAAACACCTTTGGAATCCAATTTGTGATCAGGATTTTCAAACAAGGAAAAAGTAAGCAGGCAAACGTTTATGCCCGTATCACAGTAAATGGCCGGAGGGCGGAAATTTCCTTAAAACAGAAAGTTGACCCTGAAGCGTGGGACGATAGTAAAGGCCGCGCTAAAGGGAAGAGTGAAGAGATGATTAAGCTTAATAACCATCTAGAGCGCATACGCTCACTTATTGCAGATGGTTACAATGACCTGGTCCAGCAACGTAAGCCGGTGACTGTAGATACTGTAAAAGCTTTGTTCCTTGGTTGTGATGAGGAAATTATGACTTTAGGCAGGCTTATGGAATACCATAATGAGCAATCAGTACATAGGCTCGCTTCCGGCACTATGAAGAACTATACAACCACACAAAAGTACCTTCTTAAATTCATCCGCGAGAAATACTACAGGAACGATATCGTGCTTTCAGAACTTAATTATAAATTCTTACTGGACTTTGAGACCTACCTGAATAATTATACTCCCAAAGACCATCAAAAACCACTTAACAACAACGGTATCATGAAGCACATCGAAAGGTTCCGTAAAATGATAAATATGGCTGTAAAGTTGGATTGGTTACCTAAGGATCCATTTGCCAGCTTTAAAAAACATTTTGACAGAGTGGAGCGACAATCTCTCACAAGCAAAGAACTCGCAGAATTAGAAAGGAAAGAATTTAGTATTGAGCGCTTGAAGTACGTACGCGATATGTTCCTATTTAGTTGCTACACTGGGCTAACATATATTGACCTTGCCGAATTAACCCCAAATAACATCATTACAGGCATAGATGGAGGTCTTTGGATCTCCACAAACAGGGCAAAGACCGATACGAACGTACGTGTACCGATACTGCCACAGGCAAGGGAGTTAATGGAAATGTACGTTGATGACCCGCGGGCACAAAGCAACGGTACAGTCTTCCCTGTGATCTCTAACCAGCGTATGAACGGTTACCTTAAAGAGATCGCTGACCTGTGTGATATTACCAAGACATTAACCTTCCATATTGCCAGGCACACATTTGCTACCACGGTAATGTTGAGCAACGGTGTACCTATTGAAAGTGTATCAAAAATGCTTGGGCATACCAGTATACGTACTACACAAATCTATGCTAAAGTTGTGGAAGCGAAACTCAGTGAAGATATGGACAGACTAAAAGACCGCCTGTCCCTAAACGTGGCTAATAATTAGTGAAAACCAATTCATAAAACTCTGCCAGTTTTTTCCAGTCTTCTGATATAATATTTGTGTGTCCGTATTTTATTGTGACAGGTAATTTGAATTCTTTATTACATTAGAATTTGCGCTAACGTTTTGGATTTGCGAAATGGTACTTTTCGTTGCTTAAGTACTATATGCTAAAATAGCAGAATTTTTTAGTTTGAACTATTTTAGCACATGATATTGAAGTTTATGCGTGATAGCCGGATAAAAGGATTTGAGATTTAATGATAGTAAACGAGTGCCAAACCTACAATGTAACTACATCCTTATGATACTAAATGCCGATAGTTATATGTTATCTACCGGTAATTGTAGAAGGAAATAGTTTTAACCAAGATTATCTTGAGAATTAATAGGTAAGGTTTACAAAAATCTTTTCTGCATTGCAGGAAGGATTTTTTTGTTTAAAGCAAAATACTCAATTGCTTTGATTGATGGTAATCTATGCGATGATAGCCAAAACTAATATCTTATGTTAGATAAATATTATTTAAACCTTTACATTTGCACTCATTAAGATGAAAATCACCAATACATAATTATGTCTGATACAATAGAAAAAATAAAATGCCTGATAATAGGGTCGGGCCCCGCAGGATATACTGCTGCAATATATGCCGCCAGGGCAGATATGAATCCTGTTTTATATACAGGCCTTGAGCCGGGTGGGCAGTTAACCACTACTACAGAGGTAGACAATTTTCCGGGCTACCCGCAGGGTATTGATGGCCCTACCATGATGGTGCAGCTACAGCAACAGGCAGAGCGCTTTGGCACGCAGGTGCGCATAGGCATGGCTACTGCCGTAGAATTTAGTAAAGAAGAAGGCGGCTGGCACAGCGTTACCATAGATGGTAACAAGCAGGTGCTTGCCCATACGGTAATTATATCTACAGGTGCTACGGCAAAATACCTTGGCCTGCCAAGCGAGCAACGCCTTAGGGGCGGTGGCGTATCGGCGTGTGCCGTGTGCGACGGCTTTTTTTACCGCGGACAGGATGTAGCCATTGTGGGCGCCGGAGATACCGCAGCCGAAGAAGCTACCTACCTGGCTAACATTTGTAAAAATGTAACCATGCTGGTGCGCAAAGATGTTATGAGGGCATCTAAAGCCATGCAGCACCGTGTAGCCAATACACCTAACCTTACGGTGCTTTATAATACTGAAGTGGATGAGGTGCTGGGCGAGCAGGTGGTAGAAGGCCTAAGGACGGTAAACAACCAAACCGGCGAAAAAACAGAGATTGCCATTACTGGCCTTTTTGTAGCCATAGGCCACAAGCCAAACACCGAGATTTTTGCAGGCCAGCTGAATATGGAAGACAGCGGCTACCTGATTACTGAAAAAGGGTCTACACGCACTAACCTGCCGGGTGTTTTTGCCGCAGGCGATGTTCAGGACCATATATACCGCCAGGCCATTACGGCTGCGGGTACAGGCTGTATGGCAGCGCTTGATGCAGAGCGTTACCTGCAAACTTTAGAAAGTCATTAATTATTTGATATACTAATACAATCCCTTCCGGGCTTACCGGGAGGGATTTTGTTTTTTAAGCCTATGGATATCCAAAACGACCTGATGCAAAAGCCCCTATACGTTTTTGCCCTGGAGAGCGAAGCCACACACGAGTTTAACCACGTGAGTCCGCTTTTTGTGGGCGTGGGCAAGCTCAACGCCATGTACCACCTTTTAAAGCGCATACTGGTTGAAAAGCCCAGTGTTATCATTAATCTGGGGTCGGCGGGTAGTACCGTGCACAAGCGTGGCGAGGTGGTGTGCTGTACCGGTTTTATTCAGCGCGATATGGATGTTACGGCACTGGGGTTTGAAAAGTATAAGACACCGTTCTCAATCCACGAACCCGTGCTGAGGTATGGCCTTAAGGTGGCCGGATTGCCCGAAGGTATTTGCGGTACAGGCGACAGTTTTGTGACCGACCATAACTGCCATGACTATGATGTGATAGATATGGAGGCGTTTCCGCTGGCATGGATTGCCATGCAGGAAGAAATTCCGTTTTTGTGCCTTAAGTACATTAGCGATGGCGCCGACGGAAGTGCTGCTGCCGACTGGCCCGAAATGGTTAAGCTGGCATCGGTGGCTTTAAAGAAAGTGGTGGGCGAAATTAGTTTTGAATAATTTTCAGCTGGTTTTTACAACTTAATGTAATTAAATCTAAAAATCTTTTCCGGAATTGAATCTCTAACTCCGAAAGTGAAAAATTAAGCATTTTTGTAGTGTACTTTGTAGCGAAATTCCGAAGTCGAAAAATTCAAAAATCGAACGATCTAAAAATTTAATCTTAAACTCCGAAAGTGAAATATTAAGCACTTTTCAGAATATATTGTAGCTAAATTCTGAGATATAATTAGGCACTTACTCCTTTTTAAAGATGGTGGCAGTGCCCTCAAATTTGGTCATGCCTAACTTTGTAGGGGCACCATAAATTTCAATGATACTCTTGCCCGATGCGCCTACAGTGAGCCCTTCTGTAGCTAATATACTGCACTTAGCAAGGCTTTCGGCCATAAGCTCCATGTTCTTGACCGTGAACTTTTTACCGGTAAAATTAGCGTTGTTGTCTATGCGCAGCTGTACATTGGCGGCATCGCCTTCAACCACAGCAATAGTTTTTTGGTACATATCAAACTTAACGTTTTGGCTAGCAATCAGTGCTTTAAGGTTGGCATTTTTGCTAAGTTCAATAGTTGTATTGTCACTTTTAAGGTTGATTTCGGCTATGGTTTTGTCGTTCATGCTCAGCGTAAAGTTAGTAGCCTTTACATTAAGAAATGATTTAGAATAGTCCAGGTTTTTAATGGTAATGTCCTGAGCTTCAAGGTCGGCCAATGCATATAATACGCTTTCGTGCTTTGCTGTAACTGATTTTAAATCAGATGTGTACGTAAGCTGCACACTGATTTTTTTGGCGCCACTTACTTCTTTAGCAGTGTATATCCTTAGGTTATTGCCGTTTACATCGGCCATTATAACGTCGTGCAGGTTGTCATCAGCTTCAATTTCAAGGCCTTGAGTACCGCCTTTTATAAGGTAAATCTCAATGTTGTCTTCTACCTCTACATTTTCAAAAGCCTGTACTTCTTTTTGGGTAACCGTTACGTTTTTAGTGCCTTTTATTTTTTCCTTTTTCTGAGCAATAGCAAGGGTTGTAACGAAAAGGGCAAGCAACAACAGGGGCAGTTTTTTCATAAGGCAGTATTTAAGTAGTTACAGCAAATATAATAATGCAATGCATAAAAACGGTATACAGACGGCTAATTTATCAGGGTATACCCATATTTGTTTTAAGGGTATATTGTAATTTGTACTAATGTGCTTATACATAATTAACTATATTTGTTAAAACCTTCTTTTATGAAAAAACTTACTTTTATATCCCTGTGCTTTAGCTTTGTAGGCTTATATGCCCAGGTTGAACCAGTGCCCAATGCCACACCTAAATGGCTACGGAATGCAGCTATATCGCCGGATGGCAGCCAGATAGCTTTCTCGTATCAGGGCGATATTTTTACAGTACCTACAGCCGGTGGGCAGGCGGTAAGGCTCACCCTTCATGAGGCTTATGATGCCGACCCGGTTTGGAGCCCTGATGGTAAGCAGTTGGCTTTTTCATCGGCAAGGCACGGCAATAAAGATGTTTTTGTAATACCTGCCACAGGTGGGCCGGCCAAAAGGCTTACGTTTCATTCGGCAGATGATATACCTTCGGGCTTTAGTCCTGCAGGAGATAGGATACTTTTTACCAGCTCAAGGCTTGATGACGCGGCTTCGGCTATATTCCCAACTGCTTTTCTACAGGAGTTATATGAAGTAAAAACGGCTGGCGGTATGGAAAAGCGTATGCTGCCTATACCTGCCGAAATGGCCATATACAGTGCCGATGGCAACACTATTTTTTATCATGACCGCAAAGGTTATGAAGACCCGTGGCGCAAGCACCAAACCTCAGCAGTAACGCGCGATTTATGGGTGTATGATGTTAAATCGGGTAATTACAACCAGGTGACAGAAACCAATACCGAAGAGCGTAACCCGGTGTATGGCTCAGGTAGTGACTATTTCTTTCTTAGTGAAAGAAACGGAACGTTTAATGTGTGGAAGGCAGCACTATTGGGTGGTAAAGAGGCTAATGCGCAGCAGGTTACAAGTTTTACCAAACACCCTGTACGTTTTTTAAGCCGTGCCAATAACGGGGTATTATGCTATACCTGGGATGGCGAGATATATACACAAAAGGAGGGAAGCCAGCCTCAAAAAGTAGCTATAAAAATACAGTCAGATGAGCGCTATAATCAAAATACTATTGAGCAAATAAGGGCTGATGCCGATGAGTTTGCCATATCGCCAAATGGCAAAGAGGCTGCGGTGATAGTACATGGCGAGGTATTTGTTGCTTCGATAGAATTTGGTATTACTAAAAGGATAACCAATACGCCAGAGCAGGAGCGCAACATCCAGTTTAGCCCTGACGGTAAAAGCCTGTTGTACAGTGGTGAGCGTGGCGGCTGCTGGAATATTTATGAAAGTACTCTGGCCAATAAAGATGAAAAATACTTTTTTAATGCCACCGATATTAAAGAAACAGCTGTGGTTAGTTCGGGTAAAGAATCGTTCCAGGGGCAGTATTCGCCTGACGGAAAGGAGATTGCTTTTTTAGAAGACCGTACTGCCATCCGTATTAAAAACAAGGCTACAGGCAATGTGCGCACGGTGCTTGCAGGCACCTATAACTACTCTTATCAGGATGGCGACCAGTATTTTACATGGAGTCCTGATAGTAAATGGCTGGCGGTGCAATATATGGCCTATGAAAGATGGAATACTGATATTGGCCTGCTTAACGTAAATGATGGTAAGCTGCCCATAAACCTTACGCAAAGCGGCTACGACAACGGTTCGGCAAAGTTTGGTATGGAGGGCGAAATGATTTACTGGGCATCGGATAAAGAAGGGTACCGCAGTCATGGAAGCTGGGGTAGCGAGAGCGATGTATATGCTATTTTCCTTACAGAAAATGCCAAGAAAAAGTTTGACCTGAGCAAGGCAGAATATGCGCTTTGGAAAGAACAGGAAAATGCCAAAAAAGGTAAAGACGAAGACAAAAAAGAGGACAAGAAGAAGGATAAAGACAAAAAGAAAGACAAGGAGAAAGAAGAGGAAAAAGAAGCTGTAAAGCCTATTAAAATTGATTTTGAAGGCCTTCTTGATCGTAAAGAAAAGCTAACCATACACTCGTCACGCCTTAGTGATTTTGTGATTGACAAAGATGCAGAAAACCTTTATTATCTTACGCGTTTTGAAGAAGGCAACAACTTGTGGCGCACAAAATTCCGTGAGAAGGAAACAAAGCTTTTTGTAACCCTTAACAGTGGTGAGAGCCGCTTAGAGCTGGATAAAAAAGGCGAAGACATTTTTTTGATTGAAAAAGGCGGCAGGCTTGCTAAAATTTCGGTTAAAGAAGGTAAAAAAGAAGCGGGGGGGGGGGGGGG
>JAZKDS010000470.1:0-1309 GCA_040387455.1 Bacteroidota bacterium | reverse complement strand
CTGCCGAACGTGCTTATATGTTTGAGCATGCCTGGAGGCAGTTTAAAAAGAAATTTTATCTTGAAGACCTGCATGGGGTGGACTGGGATATGTATAAAAAAGAATATGCCAAGTTTTTGCCTTATATAAACAACTCGCGCGATTTTGCCGATTTACTTGGCGAAATGCTTGGTGAGGCTAATGCATCGCATACAGGCGGGCGTTTTCGCCCAAAACCAGAGGCTGCTAATGATGTTACAGCATCATTGGGTGTATACCTTGATAATACGTATACCGGCAATGGTGTAAAATTTGTTGAGGTTATAGATAATGGTCCTATTGCAAAAGCTAAACAAAGGGTTACTGCCGGTGTTATTATTGAGGCCATAGACGGAACTAAAATTACACCGGATCAAAATTATTACTGGCTGCTAAACCATAAGGTTGGCAAAAATATACTGGTAGCTTTTTTTGATGCTAAGACTAATAAACGCTGGAGTGAAGTTATTGAGCCTGTATCGCTTTCTAATGAAAATGGTCTGGCTTATAAGCGCTGGGTGCGTAATAGGGAGAAGGATGTAGAACGCCTTTCGGGCGGTAAACTGGGCTATGTGCACGTAGAAGGTATGGACTCTGAAAGCTTTAGGGAAGTATTTGAAAAAGCACTGGGTAAATATAATGGTGCACAGGCACTTATTGTAGATACACGCTTTAACGGTGGGGGCTGGCTGCACGATGACCTTGCTACCTTTTTAAGCGGCAAGCTGTACATGAGCTTTGAGCCACGCGGCCAGAAAAATATGGGTGGCGAGCCGTTGTTTAAATGGCAAAAACCCTCTGCGGTGCTTATAAGTGAGGGTAATTATAGCGATGCGCACATGTTTCCGTATACCTACAGGGCGCTTGGTATAGGTAAGCTTATAGGTATGCCGGTGCCGGGTACAGGCACAGCTGTATGGTGGGAACGCATGATTGATGGCAGTACCGTATTTGGTATACCACAAATAGGTATGCGTACAACTAAAGAGGGCAAGCTGATGGAGAACTTTCAGCTGGAGCCGGATGTTAAGGTTAAAAACGACCCTGCCAAGGTTAATGCCGGACAGGATCAGCAATTAGAAGCTGCGGTTAAAGAGCTTTTAAAACAATAATATAGCAAAAACGGCTGCCATAGGGCAGCCGTTTTTATTTAAAAATGTGTAGTCTTACTCTTTAGTAAAGTTGTATTCAGCACCGCCCTGTTTTAGTATAAAAGTCTTTTCTGCAGGGTTAAAAACCATCTCAATGCCCGCCTGGCTAAAGGTAAAGGTATCTTTACCGGTGGCATCAA
>JAZKDS010000469.1:6119-8293 GCA_040387455.1 Bacteroidota bacterium | reverse complement strand
GCATGATCTGCTAAAAACTGAGCCAGGCCGTTATCGGTTAGCGGGTGTTTCAGCAAAGATTCTATAGCGCTTAGCGGGCCTGTAATTACATCGGCACCCAGCTTGGCACAGTTTACAATGTGCATCGCATGGCGTACCGAAGCTGCCAATATCTGCGTTTCATAACCGTAGTTGTCAAATATCAGGCGGATGTCTTCTATCAGCCTAAGGCCATCGGTTGAGATGTCATCAAGCCTGCCGATGAATGGCGATACATAGGTTGCACCGGCCTTGGCGGCAAGCAATGCCTGGCCCGGGCTGAATACAAGGGTAACATTGGTTTTGATGCCGTTGTCACTAAAATATTTGGCAGCCTTAACACCGTCTTTTATCATCGGTAGCTTTACCACAATTTGTGGGTGAAGCGCCGCAAGGGCTTCGCCTTCTGCAATCATTTCGGCATACGTGGTGCTGATTACCTCGGCACTTACGTCACCGTCGGTTATCCCGCATATGGCTTTATAGTGGTTCAGGATGTTCTCCTGGCCCGTTATGCCTTCCTTGGCCATTAGCGACGGGTTGGTGGTTACACCATCCAGTACGCCCAGTTCGTGCGCTTCTTTTATCTGCGCAAGGTTAGCCGTGTCAATAAAAAATTTCATATCTGTCTTTTTTTGGTTCTTGGTTGAGTTGCCGGTTGTTGGTAGCTCCGTTTGTTATTTACTCCGTCAGTTCGGGCAGAGCCCTCGGGTGATGCTTGAATTTTGGTGCTTTCCTACCAGAACGTAATATAAAGTCCGGCCACACACAATAGTGTTACCACAATAAGCGCCAGTGTAGACGGTGCTACTTTAAACATTGCTGTATCAAGGCCAATGGCTTTAGGGTTGATTTTAGGGCCTGCAAGGCTCATACCCACCATAATTACCATGGTAAAGAAAAACGCCCAGCCCATACAAATAAGGAACGGTATTTCATAAATACCTGCCGCGTTAGGGTAAGCAGTCCACAGTATGTTTTCGGTACCGAATAACTCTACCGCATAGCTGTTAAAGAATACCGACAGTACAAAACCGCCCACTACACCTGCAACTGCTGCAGATCCTGTGGTACGTTTCCAGAACATACCCAAAAGGAATACCGCAAATACACCCGGGCTAAAGAAGCCGGTATATTTCTGGATGAAGGTAAAGCCGCCTTCACCGCCTATGCCCAGGGCATCATTCCAGGTAAGGGCTACCGAGAAAATGATAGCTGCAAGGATGGCAAGCCTGCCCATTACTACTAATTTCTTCTCGCCTGCTTCTTTATTGATGTATCGTTTGTAGATATCTAATGTAAAAATGGTAGAAATACTGTTTGCTTTACCTGCAAGCGAGGCTACAATAGCTGCTGTTAGCGCCGCTACTGATAAACCTTTTAGGCCGGTTGGTAAGAAACCGAGGATGGCACTGTACGCGTTGTCTGCCTTAAAAGCTGCGCCCACACCCATTTCTGCCTGAAGGGCTCCGTTTTTATACAATACATAGGCTGCAATACCCGGAAGCATTACTATTACCGGCATGGCCAGTTTCATAAAGCCTGCGAAAAGTATACCTGTACGTGCCGTTTTTAGGTCGGCACCCAGCGCACGCTGCGTAATGTACTGGTTACAGCCCCAATAGTTAAGGTTTACAATCCAGATGCCTGCAAAATACATGGCTATACCCGGGAGCATAAGGTATTTATTGATCTCGGCCTGGGTAGCGCCCGGGCCGGGTTTGTCGCCCATCAGCTTAAAGTGGTCCGGTGCGTCTTCCATCATTTTATGGAAACCGGCAAGTGCATCACTGCCAAGGCCAAAGTGCTCACTTACCAATGTTAGTGCAATATAGGTTGTAGCTAAACCTCCTATTACCAATACGATTACCTGTATTACATCGGTAAAGCCGATTACCTTCATACCACCAAGGGTAATTACTAAAGAGAAAATTGCCATGGCTATTACGATAGCATGAAAATGCTCGCCACCCGCCATGTTTGATATGGCTATGGCACCTAAGTAAAGAATTGAGGTAAGGTTTACAAATACATATAAAAACAGCCAGAATATCGCCATAATAAGGCTGGTGGTCTGGTTGTACCTGTTTTCCAAGAACTGGGGCATGGTAAATATCTTGTTTTTAAGATATACCGGTATAAAGAATACCGCAACA
>JAZKDS010000469.1:830-6109 GCA_040387455.1 Bacteroidota bacterium | reverse complement strand
GCGGCTATCCATTCGTAGGCTGCTACCGCTACACCCACCACAAAGCCGTTTCCGCTCATGCCTATAAACTGCTCGGCAGAGATGTTACTCGCTATCAGCGAGGCACCAATAGCCCACCAGGTTAATGACCCCTCAGCCAAAAAGAAGTCTTTGGAGTCGGATACTTCTCCCTCTTTTTTCTTCTTACTGGTGTAAATCCAGTATCCGTAACCCGATACCAGCAAAAAATATACAATAAAAATTACGTAATCGATTGTTGCAAAACTCTTCATAATAGACTAGCCTCTGGCCTTAATAAGGTTTTAAATAATACAGTTATAAACACATTTTTTACGAGCCTGCCGGAACCACCCGGCAAGCTTTGTGTAAAAAATACATCTAAATTTTAACTTTATGATTGTTAGATTTGATGTCAGCATTGCAACCGTTATGGTTGTGTAAAGGGTAAAGTTATTGGACGTGCTCCCGGCTTATATACCGTACTATCCTGTAGGAACTACGCAAAATATTAACCCATTTATTTTGCGTAGTGTACAAGAACCCAAATTATAAATTGTAAAATGCTTCCTAACTCACAAAGCAGTTTACTAAACACAATAATTAAACTTTGTAAAAATGAGCTTCTATCACATGAGATAAACTCAACAGCGTTCTTAAGGCATATAAGATCATTCTTATAGTCATAATGACAATATTACAAAATAATTTTATATTTTCAGATAATTACCAAAAAAAATTTACTTCTTTCAAAATATCGGCAAAATCTAAAGAAATATGCAAATACCTGAACCCAAAGATTAACGGGTAACCCCAAGAATTGCCTTTTGTACAGGCTCTTTTATCTTATAATCCCTGTCAAACAACAACGGATAATTAGTGCGCCCTTTAACCGGCCAATCATTCAACCACGAATCGCCATCTGTGAGCCCCCAAAAGGTTATACGGCCCACATGGCTTTCGTATTTCATGAATAAGGCAAATAAATCGCCATAGCGCTTGGCAAGTTCCTGCTGAACTTTATCGGGCAGGCCACTTGCATATGGGTTTAATTTTTGATTATAGGCCGCTGTATTGCTTACATCTGCGCCGTCTACACCCTGTGCATCCGGAAGTACGGATATGTCCAGTTCTGTAAAATTTACATCTATACCGGCTTTTATAAAATCAGTAAGCACCCGCTCTACCTCTGCAAGCGCAGGATAAACAAGGCCGTAATGTGCCTGCTCCCCTACCGCAGCAACCGGTATCCCTTTTGCTTTTATCCTGTTAATAATAGCAATGGCCCCCGCCCTTTTTTCAGGCTTGTATAAGTTGTAATCATTATAATACAGTTCAGCATCAGGATCTGCGGCATGAGCAAATTCAAATGCCTTTTCAATAAAATCATCACCTATAATAGAGCGCCATTTAGAATCTCTCATGGTACCATTATCATTAAGCGCCTCATTTACGACATCCCAGCCTTTTATCCTGCCTTTATAACGACCCACAACGGTGATAATATGCTGTTGCATTACCGCCAGTAGCGCATTGCGAGATAAGGGTTTACCCTGCGCATCTTCAAATACCCAATCCGGAGTTTGAGAATGCCATACCAGCGTATGCCCTATTACAAACATACCCGCATCAGTGCCTGATTTTACATAAACATCGGCGGCATCAAATGCATAACGATTCCGCTCCGGATGAATGTTTTCCCACTTTAAGTCATTTTCCGGACTAAGGCTATTAAATTGTTGCCTTATAAGTTGTTGCCCTTTAACATCCTGGCCCGTGGCCTGTTTACGGTTAATAGCTACACCTATATAAAATTTATCTGTAAAGGCATCTTTTAAAGCCAAAGGCGCAATGGCTTTCTTCTTCTTCTTCTCTGCATCATTACAGCTTGCAGCCGTATAGCAAACCATAGCTAATAAAAAAAGACTGAAAAATGCATGACCCTTTTTCATAACCAAACGCATTATGGGTTAATAAGCGCTATACCACCATTTGCAGTATGTTTAAGCTCAGTAACTTTTATATTGCGCAGGTGGGTTTTGCCCGAAAGCTCTGTATCATGGTAAAACAAATACCACTTGCCCTTAACCTCTACAATAGAGTGGTGCGTGGTCCAACCTTGTACCGGGTTCATAAACGTACCCTTATAAGTAAAAGGACCGGTTGGGCTATCGCCAATGGCATACGCCAAAAAGTGCGTGTCTCCTGTTGAATAGGTAAAGTAATATTTACCATTGTATTTGTGCATCCATGAACCTTCAAAAAACCTGCGGTCATGATCTGATGTCAGCAGTTGCTTGCCGGCTTCATCCTGTATCAAAACATCTTTTACAGCACCGTCAAAATGCAGCATGTCTTTACTAAGCTTTACAACCTTGCAGCTTAAAGCCGGGTCATTTGGAATTTCAGAATCTGTTTTTGAGCCGTTGGCAGCATAAGTACCTTTTGTCCAGCGTTGCAGCTGACCACCCCAGATACCGCCAAAATACATGTAAGAATCGCCGTTATCATCGGTAAACACAGCCGGATCTATACTATAGCTACCCGCAATAGCTTCTTTTTCTGCCTTAAACGGACCTGCCGGCGATTTGCTCGTGGCTACTCCAATCCTGAAAATATCCTGTTTGTCTTTTACAGGAAAGTACAGGTAATACGTACCGTCTTTAAAAGCAACATCAGGTGCCCAAAGTTGACGCCCAGCCCATGGAATATCTTTTACATCAAGTGCCACACCATGGTCGGTTACCTTACCTCCTATACTATCCATAGAAAACACATGGTAGTCCCTCATATCAAAATGGTCCCCATTGTCATTCTCTTTTACACCCGCATCAATATCATGCGATGGGTAAATATATATTTTACCATCAAATACATGGGCAGAAGGATCGGCAGTATAAATATCTGTTACAAGCGGGGCCGAAAGATATTTTTTGGCACCTTCGCTTTCTTTCTCTTTTTCCGGGCTTTCTTTTTTTTCAGGAGTACCGTTGCACGAGGCTACAAGTAGTGGCACACTAAGCAAAAATGTTTTTGCTGTTGCACTTATCATTTGTTTTTTCATGGTATAAATATTACGAAAACGTTATAATTGATTGGGAAAATAAAAGCCACTTTAAAGCTGTGATACTTTAAAATGGCTTTTGGTTATTTTGTTTTTAGTATGCGTTAGCAATAATCTGTTCAAACAGCTCCTGCCTGCCGCTTATCTGCTTCGGCTCGCCATGCTGGCGTGCATAGGCATCAAGATCTGTAAGTGTTAGCTTGCCGTTCTCAAAGTCGGCTCCCTTACCTGCATCAAAAGATGCGTAACGCTCTTTGCGCAAGCTGGTGTAATTTGTATTTTTAAGAATGTGCTCAGCGCTGATGAGACCACGTGCAAATATATCCATACCACTAATGTGGGCAATAAACTTATCTTCAAGGTCGGTAGAGTTCCTGCGTACTTTAGCATCAAAATTTATACCGCCGCCCTGTAAACCGCCCGATTGTAAGAATACAAGCATGGCCTGTGTTACTTCATAAATATCGATAGGGAATTGGTCAGTATCCCATCCGTTCTGGTAGTCGCCACGGTTAGCATCAAGACTGCCCAGCATGCCTGCATTGGCAGCAAGCTGCATTTCGTGCTCAAAAGTATGCCCTGCAAGGGTAGCGTGGTTTACTTCAAGATTCAGTTTAAAGTCGTTTTGTAAGCCGTATTTGTTTAAGAAACCAATACATGTAGCGGCATCAAAGTCGTACTGGTGCTTCATAGGCTCCATTGGTTTTGGCTCTATTAAAAAGTTGCCTGTAAAGCCCTGGCTCCTTGCATAGTCCCTGCAAATAATAAGGAATTGTGCAAGGTGGTCCTGCTCACGTTGAATATCGGTATTTAAAAGGCTCATGTAGCCTTCTCGGCCACCCCAGAACACATAATTTTCTCCGCCAAGTGCTATGGTAGCATCTATGGCTATTTTTGCCTGTGCTGCTGCATAGGCCACTACATCAAAGTTAGGGTTGGTGCTTGCACCGTTCATGTAACGCGGGTTGCTGAACAGGTTGCTGGTACCCCAAAGCAGTTTTATGCCGGTCTCGTTTTGCTTTTCTTTAGCATAGGCCACTACCGCCTGTACACGTGCTTCAAATTCGGCAAGGGTGGGTGCTTCGTCTACCAAGTCCACATCGTGGAAGCAGTAGTACGGAATGCCTAATTTCTCCATAAATTCAAAACCCGCGTCCATTTTGTCTTTGGCGCGCTGCACAGCATCTTCGTTGCTGTCCCATACGTGTTTTTCAGTGCCCGGACCAAAGGGGTCGCCTCCGGTATTAACAAGGGTATGCCAGTAGGCCATGGCAAATTTAAAATGGTCTTTTAACGGTTTGCCCGCTACTATGCGGCTCGCGTCATACCATTTAAATGCAAGGGGATTGTTGCTCTCGCGGCCTTCAAATTTTATCGTATCTACTGTTTTAAAGTAGGCTTGCTTGGTTGTACTCATTGTGTGTATGCTGAATATTAATATTAGATTTCCATTCTCCGTAAATGTCTGCGTACTGGTTTGATAAATGCGCTGTGGGCGCTATGCGCTCCAGGCACTGCAGGTTAGCAAAGGTTTCTTCAAGGGTTTTATAAAAGCCATTTCCATAGGCAGCGCCACGTGCGGCACCATCGGCACCGGCCGTGTTGTACAGCTCTACAGTTGTGCCGGTAGTATTGGCAAAAATTTCACGGAACACAGGGCTAAGGAACAAGTTGGCCATACCGGCCCTAACTACAGTACCACCCGCTCCAAGCTCTTTCATGATATCAAAGCCATAGTTCATGGCAAATACAATGCTTTCGCAGGCGGCACGTACCAATTCAGGCGACTGGTGCATGGTAAAACTCAGGTTCTGGATACCAGAAAATGCCGGCTTATTATTAAAAATGCGTTCTACACCATTGCCAAAAGGATAAAAGCGAAGGCCTTTACTGCCGGGTTCGGCTTTCATGGCTTCGGCATTTAGCATGTTGTATGATATTGGTTCGTTTGCCCCTAAAGACATCATGCGGCGCAGCCAGCTGTATAAAATGCCCGAGCCGTTAATGCACAGCAATACACCATTGCGTTTTTCTGCAACTTCATTATTAACGTGCAAAAAGGTATTTACACGGTTATGGGCATCGTAAGCATCTTTATCTGTAACCGAATAAATTACTGCCGAGGTACCTGCTGTTGTAGCAATTTCGCCGGGATTTAGCACGTTAAGTGACAGTGCGTTGTTGGGTTGGTCGCCGGCGCGGTAGGTAATTGTGGCAT
>JAZKDS010000469.1:432-790 GCA_040387455.1 Bacteroidota bacterium | reverse complement strand
CGGGGTTAAGACCAAGTTCTGAAGCTACATCGGGGTGTATGGTTGCCTGATGACCAAAAGTGGGTACAATTTCAGGAATTAGCGATACCGGTAAATCAAAGGCTTCGAGAATTTCTACGGCAAGACGGCCTTCTTTAAAGTTCCACAACGCTGCTTCAGATAATCCGGAGGCTGTGGTTTGCGCACGCCCCGAAAGTTTTGCGGCTATAAAATCGCCCGGAAGCATCATGTGCACGGCCCTAAAGAAAACTTCAGGCTCATGTTCCTGTACCCATTTTAATTTAGATACTGTAAAGTTGCCCGGACTGCCTAAAATTTGTGATTGGCATAAGTCCGGACCTATCTTTTGATAGAATTT
>JAZKDS010000469.1:0-422 GCA_040387455.1 Bacteroidota bacterium | reverse complement strand
CACGGCTATCACACCAAATTATGGATGGCCTCACCGGGTTTAATTTTTCATCCGTCAATACAAGGCCGTGCATCTGGTAAGCAATGCCAATACCCGCCACATGCTTAAGGTTGATGCGGTAGGTTGTACTTAGCATTTTAAGGCCCGTTTTTACATAACTCCACCACTGGTTAGGGTCTTGCTCTGCCCAGCCATAGTTTTCTGCAAAAAACACCATTTCCTGCTCAGGAACACCTACGGAGGCTATTGTAGCGCCCTTATCTGCATCATAAATTGATAGCTTTATTGATGAACTCCCTAAATCTATGCCTAAAAAATACATATGTAGTACTGGATTTATTTAAAAATTTACTTATAGTAATTATGACTACAAGTGTAATCAAAATTATTATACTGCACAATAATTCTTAAAAAATATTGCT
>JAZKDS010000468.1:7920-18939 GCA_040387455.1 Bacteroidota bacterium | reverse complement strand
GCCTGCACTTAGTGTTGCCACATAATAGTAAGTACCTGTTGGCAAATCGCCCGATGCACTTTGCCCATGCCATTGGTCAGTATACTCATTAGCCTCATACACCTTCATACCATAGCGGTTAAAAATGCAAAGGTGCAGTACGCCGAATTTGCTCAGGTCAAAATCGTTATTCCATTCATCACCATTTGGCGAAATGCCTCGCGGTATAATACAGTTGGTATTAGTAACGGGCAAAGTGCCTGTAGCACTGCAGCCCGCAGCATTAGTTACCTCAACAAAGTATTCACCCGCCGGCATGTTGGTTGCGTCTATACTGGTTTCAGACCCTGTGTATTCAAAGTTTCCGGGCCCCTGCCATGTTATAAGCTGGGTAGCGCCTATTTGCTCAACATTTGTAATACTGATTATAAACTTTTCGTCTACACATTTTCCTTCCAGCACCACCGGGAAAGAATCACCGCCAATTACCTCAACGGTAACCACTGCTACATCAACAGCATCGCACAGGGCAACAATATACTTAAACTGGTAAACACCGCCCTCAAGCCCCTGTATAGCCAGTAAACTGCCATTTAATTGCCCGGTACTATTTACATCCTGCCATGTGCCACCGGTTTGGTAAGGCTGCACCAGGTAATCATCAAGGTCAATATTTGTACCACCACACAGGCTAACAGAATTGTCCAGCCCTGCCTGCGGCATAGGTGCTTCGATAAGATTATATTCCAATACAAAATCTATGCAGGATCCCGGCGTGACCGATACAAGATGCACCACATAATTACCGGCCTCAGTATCGCTGCTAAACGAGTCAAAGTCGAGCGTATTATTTGTGCTTAATATAGTATCAGGGTCGTTCTCCATATACCATTCATAGGTAAGGAAGGTAAACTGCGGTAATGAAAGCTGTCCCGGCTGATTGTTACAAAATGGCCCGCCTTCAATAGCCATAGGTTCAAGTACTGATACATCAAACAATACATTAACTAAATTGTTGCAGTCATCGGTAACCCTAAAATTGTATACGGCTTTTTCAAGCGCCATAAACACATTATCCTCGCCGTTATCTACCACAAAGGGCTGGCCGTTTTTAGTGGTAATTTTATACGTAAGCGGTGCCACGCCTTCGGCCACTACAATAACCTCGGCAAGGCCATTATCGCACGGAAAGCTGTAAGCAGCCGTAATGGCCGGTGCTCCTGTAAACGTAAATTCATGTATTATTCTAACGCATGAAGGATAATTAGTAGTGCCTGTATTGCCAAACACAAACGAGGCTTTAACAATCCTGAACTGGCCCGTGTATGGAAAATTAAGATTTAATGAATTGTTATTTAGTTGTATCGAATTATAACTATTAATACCAAACTGTTCCATATAAACAACGCCGGTTGCCGGATGGCCCCATGTTCCTGTTTGCTCATTATATTTTTGCAGCCAGTAGGTTTTGCCCGATGAATAATCATTAGCCACATGTTTTAAATAAACATCAAAAGAGCCGCAATTGGCAATTATATCTATATCACTTGTTGCATGATAGCCCGTTACAGTAAATGTTTCAGTAGATACTTCATCACAATTTTGTGTGGTATAATTATATGTGTAGATGCCCGCCGGAAGCATATTCATGAACACCTGACCCTGAGAAATATAATCTGCGGCATCAAATGGCAGAATTTCTGTAAATGCCGGAGGTGCCCCCGTAAAAATTACTTCGGCAAAGCTATTATTCAATGCAGTCAAATTAATCGACCCATACCCTTCTGTACAGCCGGGCATATTACTCGGAATTATTTGTACAGGTTGCAGTGTAATTGTCCTGGTCATTGTAAAAGTATTGCCACACTCATCTACAATTACAAAAGTATAGGTACCGGCTGGTAAATCGGTAATAATAAAAGAACCGTTTCCATACAAATCCATTATATCTTTCGGGAGGGTCTGTGTATAATTTGGGGGCGCATTT
The DNA here is from genome assembly GCA_040387455.1 of Bacteroidota bacterium. Lineage (GTDB taxonomy): Bacteria > Bacteroidota > Bacteroidia > Flavobacteriales > Flavobacteriaceae > Flavobacterium. The sequence continues at coordinate 16,973 of JAZKDS010000468.1, read as the reverse complement.
GTAATACGAGCCTCAACCGCCTCTTTATTCTCCATATTTATATAAATTGTTCCCAAATGGCACCCTATACTGGTCTCAACAATAGGAGGTAGAGCGTTAATTACCACATCTACAACTTTTACAACAGATCTTCCACAGGCATCTGTAAGCACCATGCTGTAAGTACCCAGGGGTAGTATAGCACCATCCTGGCTGTATACAATATTTCCACTCGTAAAAACTGAATTGGTAGTATTGAAATCTGCCGGGTTAAAACCTGCGGGAGCCTCAGTAAAGGCAACCGTAACAGGAAATGTTACAAAAGGATTAGGACTTAAAATAAGTGCTGTGGGCTCGCAGGGATCACTGTTTATTGATTCCAGATATTTACCCGGAGCATTTATTACAAAATCATTAAAATCAAACACATTTCCGCAACCATCTGTTACACTTATGTTATAATAATAGAGCTGGTCAAAATAAGGCAACTCGGTAGTAATATAGCCATTACCAAACTCATTAACAGTAGTACTTACAGTGGTTGAAGGAGCACCTCCCGGCGGGTTTACAGTGTACTGAAAGGTAAGCGGGTACACTATTGCGTTTTCCGAAGAATAATAATGCCTTACACCTATAGTATTACAAGATTCTAATACCAAATAATTACTCTCCACAGATAATAAAATATCGCTTTGCGCAGATACCAGCTGCACCGTAGTAACAAAGGCATCGCCACAGTTATCGTGCACCCTAACGGCATATTGCCCTGCAGTAAGGCCCTCAAAAACATTAGAGGTTTGCAACGGAAAAGTAACAGGCCCCGAAATTATTTCATACTGTGTAGCCGTCCCCGATGTTACATTTACGGTAATTGCCCCATTAGCATTGCAACTTACATTAGTTATAGCAAGCGTATAGGCCAGCGGCACAGTATTATCGCCTACCGTAGCGGTTGTAGATGCCGAGTTAGAGGCTCCGTTTAAAATTTGCGTGGCCACAATCTGGTAGTTGCCCGCCACTAAATTTTGGGCGCTCATGGTGGTAACCGTAGTAAAAGGTGTTGTGGTATTGGGTAGCAGGTACACGGCAAACGCTAACGATGCACCGGGGTTATTGCCGCTAACCGTAAATTGCAGCGATCCATTGCCTAAACAGGTTTGCGCCGTTGCGGTAGCCCCTATTGTAAAATTATTTAACTGCGCATGCAAAGAGCATGTGGCTATTAAAGCAATAGCCACATAGATCTTGCGGAGGAAATTTTTAATGAGCATAGTAGGTGTTTATTTTTAATGATGCGTTTTATGTTAAAAGGTTGCGTATTTTAAATGCATCATTAAAAATAATTACTACTTTATTTCTCTTTGCAGGTAAACCCATCCGGTTTTTTGCAGGCCTGCACTTAGTGTTGCCACATAATAGTAAGTACCTGTTGGCAAATCGCCCGATCCGCTTTGTCCATGCCATTCATCTACATAATTATTAGCTTCATATACCTTCAGGCCATAGCGGTTAAAAATAATCAGGTGCTGCACCCCAAGGTTGCTCAGGTCAAAATTATTGTTCCATTCATCTCCGTTTGGCGATATGCCTCGCGGTATGCTGCAATAGGTATTAGCTACATTTATGGTTTGGCTAACAGTACATCCTTCTGCACTGGTAACAGTAACTGTATAATCGCCGGTGGCACGCTCTGTAATATCGGCATCAGGGCCACCGGTATAGCTATAGCCATTCGGGCCGCTCCACTCATAAGTAGCATCAGTAATACCTGTAAGGTTAATAACCGATATAATATAAGCCTCATCTACACATCCGGCATCAAGGCCAAAAGCAAAGGCGTTAAGGTTAGGCGCAACGGTAATGACCTGCGTTGCAGAGCACCCGTTAAGCGTTACGGTAACCTCATAAGTACCCGTTGCAAAAACTTCAATACCACTGGTGGTTATACCCATAGCCTGCCCGCCTTTAAACCATGCATAGGTTGCATTTGCACCGGTAAAGTTACCCGGCACTACAGATAGTATACTGCTTTGCCCGTCGCATAACAGCACACTACCGGCTATAGTAAATTGCGGTAGCGGATTAACAACCACGCTTACCGTTGATGCCGGCGATACACAGCCGTTAACCGTTACCGTAACACTGTATGTGCCCGACACCGACGGTGCAGCCTGTGCTATAAGCGGATTAGGCAATGTAGATGTAAACCCGTTGGGGCCCGTCCACTGGTACATGCCGCCATTAACAATACCTGCAAATAGCTGTACGTTTTCATTTTCGCACACGGGTGCTACCGGTGGCACTACAGGTGCAGCAGGTATTTCTTTAAGTGTAATATTTATGGTTGCTACATCTTCAAGCGCGCAAACGCCCGCAACGGTATAGGTAAAGGTATATGTACCTGCTGTTACCCCCGATGTATCAAATTGGCTGCCGGTAAACTGGCCAGAGGCTGTAGTCTCTGCCCAGGTACCTCCCGCATCAAACGGTGCAGTAAGATAATCGGTAAGGTTAAGGGTTGTTCCTTCATTACAAATAGATGTGCTGTTATCTGCCCCTGCGTTAGGCAGTGTATTAGGCGATACTACATATTCCATGCTTTGGTTAAGGCAAGAGCCTGTGTTTGCACTATATGTAATTTCCAGTATATAGGTACCGGCATCGTTAACCGAACTAAAGTCCGGGAATGCAAGTGTACCCGTGGTACTCAATATGGTGGCTGGTGCACTTTGCTCATACCACTCATAGGTAAGAAATGAAAACTCTTCTATACTAAGTGTACTGTCTTCGCCTTCGCAAAAGCCTGCGGCTTCAATTTCAACCGGGTCAAGCGCGTTAATGTCAAACTGGATGTTACGGATGTTACCACAGACATCTGATACCTGAAAATTATATGTAGCGGTTTCAAGCCCCGAAAACAGGTTGCTTGTACCGTTGTTTACTACAAATGGCAAATTGTTTTTAGTAGTTATTTTATAGGTTAGCGGCGCTACACCTATGGCCTCTATAATTACCTCATTAAGCCCGCCTGCACAAGGAAAGCTGTAGGCATCGATAATTTCGGGTGCATCTTCAAATACAAAATTAGCTACCTCATGCATACACCTGGTGTTTGTAGTACTGCCATTACTAAGTACATAAAATACCTTAATTACCCTAAACTGGCCGGTATAGCCAAGTGTAAGCATTGTTGCATTATTGGTAAGCAGTATAGAGTTAGCAGCTGCAGGCAAAGTACCTTCAGGATAAGGTATGCTGGTTTGCGGATGCCCCCATGTGCCGGTAACTGTATTGTAGCGCTGTAGCCAAAACGACTCAAGGTAGGTACCGGTTGTAGACGTGTGCGCCACCTGAAGGTCAAAAGCGCCACAATGTGGTATCACGGTAAAGTTATTGAGCAATTCAGTATAGCCGTTTATGGTATACTGCTCTTCGCGCACTATACCGCAAACATCGGTTGTTTTAAAGGTATACGTACCTGCCGGAAGCGTGTTCATATAAAACCCGCCATTACTGGCAGCAATATTAGCTGAGGCATTATGAGGCAGGGGTGGCGTAAAGGCAGCCGGTGCCGCAGTTATAATTACCTGGCTTAGCTGTGTGCCGCTAACCTGTATCCTTACAGAGCCATAGCCCTCATCGCAGCCCGGGCGTTGCAAAAAGGTAAGGTTAGCCGCTCCGCCGGTTACTACCAGGTTAAAGATTTCTGTGTAGGTGTCGCCACAGGTATCGGTTATAAAAAAAGTATAACTGCCCAGCGGTGTATTAAAAATTTCAAAACCGCCAAATGTGTTTATAAGATCAGATACGTCATCCGGCAGCGTACCCACATAAGCAGGTGGCGCTGCCATAATGGTTACCGCAGCCACACCACGGTTGGGTACTATAATACTTATGGTGCCGGTAGTACTGCCACACGCGGCAACACCGGTAATAGAAGGATTAACAGGAGGCGGCTCTACCGTATAATCAAGGGTAACCGTATGGCCACAGGCATCGGTTAACGATATACTGTAATCTCCTACCGGCACAGGGTTGCCTATACTGCCATATACTGCCGATGACCCTGTAAAAGTGGGGTGGCTACCGTTAAAGGTAACCGGGTTAAAGCCTGCCGGCGAGTTTGTAAAGGTAATGGTATAAGGCGGCCTGAAGTACATAGGCGTAAGCGTCATCATCCTGTCATTACAGTTAGGAAATTGTCCGGTGTAGCCCACTTCAAGATCTTTATTAATTACATTGTTTGCTTTAGTATAGGTATTGCCACAGGCATCGGTTATAACCACAGTGTAGCTGTAAGCCTGGTCATAATAAAAAGGCAGGTTTGCCGTAGCGTCGCCTGATTCTGCATCGCCTACAGCCGTACCGGTTACTACTATAGGTGTCCCTCCACCCGGTGGAAATATTGTAAACTGTGCCGTTAACGGATAAAATATATTTTGATTGGCTCCCGGCACAAACTGGTTCATGATAGATATGGTAGTACAAGTAGGCAACAGCCCACTTGACGGCCCGCCATTGGAGATTAAAATACCCGGAGTAAGCTGTATAAGTGTTGTACTCTTAACAAGGGCTTCGCCACAGGTATCATACACCCTAACCGTATACAGGCCCGTGGGCAGGTTATTAAATACCGGAGATGTTTGTGCAGGTGCCGTTACAGGCCCGGCGGTAATTTCATAGGTTGCTGCCGTGCCGCCTGTTACGCTTACCGTAATCTTGCCATCATTGCCGCAACGCACTTGCGTAGGCACAAGGTTGTAGGCTATAGGCACAACACTATTTGCAATTGTGGCGGTAGCCGTGGCGGTATTGCTTTGGCCGTTTAAAGATTGCGTAGCCACAACCTGATAGGTACCATTAACAAGCCCGCCCAATGTAGCGGTTGTTACCGTAGAAACCGGAGTGGTTGTATTAGGGAGCAGGTATACAGCATAATCCATAGAGGCTGATGTATTATTACCGCTTACCGCAAACGATAGCGAACCATTGCCCAAACAAGTTTGTGCCGTAGGTGTAATCGTTAGTGTAAAATTGGGTAGTTGTGCAAAGCCACAGACAGAAAAAAGCAGCAGAAAGATTAGGACATGATTAGCCCTGAAGGTAAAGGTGTATTTCATAGCATAGGAAATTTTGCTTAAATATAACAGCTATACATAATTAGCTTTGTTAATTTAAGTTAATTTTAACAAAACAACTATTAGATAGACATACCCTACCCTAATTTGTTATTTTATGAAGACTTTAACAGCTATGGCAATACCTCTACCTCGGCATTTGGGTTAAAAAGAAATATGCGCCCGGTGCTTACTTCGGTACATTCAAATCGTTTTACGCGCTGTGCTCCTTTTTTAAATATCTTGCCGTTATGTATGCGGAAATTTGCCCCGTAGGGCACTTCAAAAATATAATTCTTGTCGCCCTCCCTTTCATCAAATTGTTTGAGTGCCAATGCTAATGTGGCATCAGTATCGCTGCTGGCCTTTGGGTTTCTAAAATGGCGCGCCAGCAAAGGCAGCAACTGCCCCGGAAAAATTTCGGGCCTTATAAACGGGACCATCAGCTTCTGGAAGGTGGCCTTCCACTCATCACCATGGGGTTTAATATTACGCCCAAATTTTTCAAACGCGGCCAGGTGGGCAATTTCATGCACCAGGGTAATTAAAAAGCGATATTTGTTAAGGCTGGCATTAACGGTAATTCGGTGGTAGCCTGTGGCATCACGATGATAATCGCCATGGCGGGTTACACGCTCATTTACAATTTTAAGGTGCACCCCATACATTTTTATTAACTCAAAAAGCGATTCAACGGCGTGCTCAGGCACATATCTGGCTAATATATCCTTCATCTAAAAAAATTATGGCGTGCTCGATGACACCTGTAACACCTTACCATTAAAATATTTATTTCCCGTAAGGGCAAAATTATAAATATAGTCGGCCATCTCACCTGCAGATAGCGGTGCCTCATACCCCGGAAAAGCCTCCTGAAGCATTTCGGTATTAACCGCACCCAGCGCCAGCACATTAAAGGCAATACCTTTATCTTTATATTCTTCGGCTAAAAGCTCGCTCATAATAGTTACTGCCCCTTTACTGCTGCTGTAGGCTGCAAGGCCTGCAAACTTCATAGTGCCTTGCACGCCGCCCATACTACTTATAGTAACCACATGCCCTCCCGCCTGCATAAAAGGCAGCACAGCACGGTTTAAGGCTGCCACTCCAAATACATTTACCTTATAAATATATTCAAACTCAGCGGCTGTAATTTGCTCAAAAGGCTTTAGCACCAGTGCACCGGCATTATGAATAACCACATCTGCCTGTTGCCAGGCGCTTTTTATAAATGCCTCTACAGATGCCGTATTACCTTCGGCCAAATCAACCGGCAGGCACGTTACATTAGCATGATCTAATAAAGCCTGCGGTGTTTTGCGGCTAATGGCCAGCACGTTATGCCCGGCATTGGCAAACTGAAGGGCAAGGTTGTAACCTATACCCCTGCTTGTGCCTGTAATTATTATGTTCTTCATTATTTTTTAAGGACTATTTCCTTGGTAGATGCATTAATCATTTTTTCGGTTGGCAAAAGCATCGTTTGTATAAAACCGGTCATGTGTTTGGTATCCATGGCCTCATACTCATCATCTACATGGTGGTAGTACGGAAACGAACTCATCTCTGTAGTACTAATGGTGTGCGATGGTATGTTGAACTCCTGAAAAAACGGATAGTTGTCACTTTGCCTGAACAGCTGGTACTGCATTTCAAACTCGTTAGAGCCTATTATTCTGTTACCGGCATACTCGTTAAGCTTTTCAGCCATGTTGCTGCGGCCATAACCTGTAATAAAGCTTAGCAGGTCGCCCCCCAGTGGCACGCCCGTCATTTCAAAATTCAGCACCGTATACAGGTTAAAGTTTTGTTCGTGCAGTTTCTTTGCCAAATGATAGCTGCCCAAAAGCCCGGCTTCCTCTGCCGAGAAAAAACAAAACATAATGCTACGCTTGTTCGATTTTGTTTTGGCAAAATAGTTTACAAACTCGGCAACCGTGGTACAGCCGGTAGCGTTATCATCGGCACCATTATAAATATCATCGCCGTTAATGGCTTTTTTAGCAATACCCACGTGGTCATAATGCGCACTGATAATTACAAACTCATTTTTAAGTTTGGGGTCGTTGCCCTCTATATAGCCTATTACATTGGTAGTAATACCCTTCGTATAGTTGGTTAACGTATCTCTATAGGTGGCAAAATAGGGTTTTACATTATTTTTTTTAAAGATATCTTCAAGGTAGGTTGCGGCCAGTTCCATCTCCGGAGTGCCCGGCTGGCGGCCTTTAAGCGCATCGGCTGTTAAAAATTTCAGTGTGCTCTCAACCGATTTCTGGTCTACTTTATAATCAGCGGCAGTTGTTTTCTTTTGCGCGCACGATAATAGCGTAGATGCCAGCGCCGCAAAAAGGAAAATTGATTTTTTCATGGTCTTGTGTTTGCTTAGCTAAAGTATGAAAAACTTAGCAAACAATGTTTATTTTATCGGGCAGCTAAACAGCATCAATAATGTACACTAATTTTTAACGACGGAATAAAATTTTTTACCTTTATCAGTTCTGTTTCATCCATTGCACCCTTGCGAATTTGAAGTTGCATCAAATTAGGCGGCAGGTCATCTAACATTAATGTGGCAACCTTTGTGTCGCTTAAGGATAATTGCCTCAAATTTTTAAGCATTTTTATTTCTGGAGGAAGCGCGGTAATTTCACAGTTTTCAATACGCAGCGTTTTCAGGTGCTGTAGGTTAGCGACAGATGGTGGTAAAACAGGAGCCTCATTACCCCTTAGCATAAGGTATTCCAGATTTGACATGCCAAATACCCATTCCGGCAACTGCGTAAAAGGCACATTAAGCACACTTAATTTTCGCAGCTTTTTAACCGATGCTATTTGCCCGGGGATGTAGGGCGGATGCTTCAGCTGCGTATGGATAGTAAGTTCGGTGAGGTTCTCAAATTTCAGAAACTCATCTGCATAAACATTTATATCCGCAGGAAATCTTATACTTAGTTTCTTTACCCGGTACGGTGTGGCAAGCGCCCTTTCCATACTATTGTAACTACCTAAAAACTCTTTTAGTTTCATACCTCTAAAATAACAAAAAACCCGCCCTGTTGCCGGGGCGGGTTTATATCTTTAACCGTTATAACTTATGCAAGCATGGTTACCGGGTTCTCTATAAATTGTTTAAGCGTTTGCAGGAACTGAGCCCCCGTAGCGCCATCAATAGTACGGTGGTCGCACGTAAGGGTTACCTTCATAACATTACCTACCACAATCTGGCCGTTTTTAACCACAGGCTGCTGAGCAATAGCACCTACAGATAGTATGGCAGAGTTAGGTTGGTTAATGATAGATGTAAACTCGCTGATGCCAAACATACCTAAGTTAGAAACCGTAAACGTACTTCCTTCCATTTCGGCAGGAGACAGTTTTTTGTTCTTGGCTTTACCGGCAAGGTCGCGCACAGAAGCGCCTATTTGCGTAAGGCTCATGTTATCTGTAAACTTAAGCACAGGCACCACAAGGCCGTCTTCTACCGCTACGGCAACACCTATGCTTATATGTTTGTTATAAATGGTAACATCTTCTTTCCACTGGGTGTTGATTTGCGGATGCTTGCGCAATGCCATAGCACATGCCTTAACCACCATATCGTTAAACGACACTTTAGTATCAGGTACTGCGTTAATCACGTTGCGGCTTGCCATGGCGTTATCCATATCAAGCTCTATAGTCAGGCTGTATTCCGGAGCGGTAAATTTAGACTCACCCAGGCGCTTGGCAATAACCTTACGCATCTGGTTGTTTTTAACTTCCTCAGTAGCCACTTCGCCTGTAGGCACATACGCCGGGGCAGATGCTTTAGCAGCGACAGGTGCGGCAGCGGCAGCCTGTGGTGCAGGCGCAGCAGTTGCAGCAGCAGCCGGAGTATAGTTTTCTATATCTTTTTTAATGATGCGGCCACCTTCGGCAGTACCTTTAACATCGTTAAGGTTGATGCCTTTATCC
>JAZKDS010000468.1:5571-7910 GCA_040387455.1 Bacteroidota bacterium | reverse complement strand
ACTACCTTTAACTTTAGAGATGTCAACACCTTTATCGCTTGCAATTTTGCGTGCCAGCGGAGAAACAAATACCCTACCGCCATCGGCAGTTGCAGGGGCAGCTTCTTCGGCTTTAGGAGCCTCTTCTTTTGCAGGTGCTTTTTCTTCAGATTTTGCTTCAGCTTTTTCCTCTTTTGCAGGGGCAACCGCCGGGGCAGATCCGTCTTTAGCAATAGCGCTAACATCGGTACCGGCAGGGCCTATCATGGCAAGAATGCTATCAACCGGAGCCGATTCGCCTTCCTGTATGCCTATGTAAAGTAATGTACCTTCATTAAAAGATTCAAACTCCATAGTAGCTTTGTCTGTTTCAATCTCGGCAAGTATATCGCCTTCTTTAACAGCATCGCCCACTTTTTTAAGCCAGGTAGCCACAGTACCTTCGGTCATAGTATCGCTAAGGCGTGGCATTGTGATAATTTTCACACCTGCAGGAAGCGCAGCAGCAGGAGCCGCTTTTTCTTCGGCAGGTTTTGCCTCCGTTTTTTCTTCTTTAGCTTCAGCTTTCTCTTCTTTAGGAGCTTCTTCTTTTTTGTCAGAATCACCTTCAGATGAACCACCTTTGCCCTCAAGCAATGCTTTATAATCTTCACCTTCTTTACCTATAACGGCAAGAACGCTGTCTACAGGGGCAGTATCGCCTTCCTGTATACCTATATACAATAAAGTTCCCGCATCAAATGCCTCAAACTCCATTGTAGCTTTGTCAGTTTCTATCTCGGCAAGTATATCGCCTTCTTTAATAGTATCACCCACTTTTTTTAGCCAAGTAGCCACAGTACCCTCAGTCATGGTATCACTAAGGCGCGGCATGGTAATAATTTTTGCCATGGTGTATATTATAATTTATGTGGTAAAAACGGATAATTTTCCTGATCGTAAACAACGTCATACATCACACTTAAGTCTGGGTATGGGCTTTCTTCTGCAAATTTCTCGCACTCTTCCACAAGGTCTTTTACCTTTTGGTCAATTACTTCAATTTCTGCCTCAGTAGCATAGTTGTTTTCTTTAATAGCATCAAGCACCTGTGTAATAGGGTCTATTTTACGGTACTCTTCCACCTCGTCTTTAGTACGGTAGTGCTGCGCATCACTCATTGAGTGGCCACGGTAGCGGTACGTTTTCATTTCAAGGAAGGTAGGACCATCACCCCTGCGCGCGCGCTCAATAGCCTCGTGCATTGCCTCAGCTACTTTTATAGGGTTCATACCATCTACAGGGCCACATGGCATTTCATAACCAAGGCCAAGTTTCCAGATATCGGTATGGTTAGCCGTACGCTCTACAGAGGTACCCATGGCATAACCATTATTTTCTACAATAAACACAACAGGCAGTTTCCATAGCATGGCCATGTTAAACGCCTCGTGAAGTGAACCCTGGCGTGCAGCACCATCGCCAAAATAGGTCATGGTTACACCGCCGGTTTCAAAATATTTATCGGCAAAGGCAAGGCCTGCACCAAGCGGAATCTGGCCACCCACAATACCATGGCCACCATAAAAACCTTTTTCTTTACTAAAGATGTGCATAGAGCCGCCAAGGCCTTTAGAAGTACCTGTGGCTTTACCTAAAAGCTCTGCCATAATGCGGCGCGGGTCTACACCCATGCCTATAGGCTGTACGTGGTTTCGGTATGCAGTTATCATTTTATCTTTACCCAGTTCCATAGCATGCAAAGCACCCGCAAGTACTGCCTCCTGGCCATTATATAAGTGAAGAAAACCCCTCACTTTTTGCTGAATGTATAAAGCAGCAAGCTTGTCTTCAAACTTCCTCCATAACAGCATGTCTTCATACCACTTCAGGTAAACCTCTTTTGTAATTTCTTTCATTGCTCAATTGTTGTTGCTCACGTGATTATTGAATCAGGAAACCCCTAAGGGGGACTTCCCGCAAAATTGCGAAATGCAAAAATATAACTTCCCGCTAATAACTAAAAAAATAAACCCAAGTATTTTGTTATTTTTTAAGCTTTACCTTCCTATTGATGTTATTAAAACATAAAGGGGATTCCGTTAGCCGGAATCCCCTTTAGATAATACTATAAATATTCGCTGCCAAAAACCATGGGCAGCAAGTTTTTTAAAGAATCTGATTTATACACTTTTCCGGTTTCGCCCATAAACCATATTTCTATGGGTTCGCCCTGCGTAAGCTCATACTCGGCAATACTTTGCCTGCATGCACCACACGGCGGTATAGGCTCTGCAACCACCTTTTCTTCAGCAGCAGCAGTAATGGCCATTTTATTAATTTTAGCACCAGGATGTGCAGCACCCGCATAAAACACAGCC
>JAZKDS010000468.1:0-5561 GCA_040387455.1 Bacteroidota bacterium | reverse complement strand
GCCACCCTTTCGGCACAAAGGCCAGACGGGTATGCAGCATTTTCCTGGTTACTGCCTATTACAGTAGTACCGTTATCCAGCAACAGGGCAGCGCCAACATGAAATTTAGAGTAAGGCGCATAAGATACCTTGCGCGCATTAACCGCAGCTTCCATTAACACCTGCACTTCCTGGGGCAGCGAAGCAACCGAAGGATAAACCGTAAAAGTGGCCGTTATACTGATGCTTTCCATCTACTAATATTCGTCAAGCTCTTCGCCAAAGTTAAAGGTAAGCGAAAAACGTAGTGTATTTTCAAGCGGATTACGCACCTGAGACGCAGAGAACAGGTAAGAAACATCTACCTTAATGGTAGAATATTTAAAGCCTGCACCAAGCGAAAAGAATTTACGCGCACCTTTTAGCTGGTTCTCGTTAAAATACCCCAGGCGGAACATAAACGCATTATTATAAGTATACTCTGTACCTAAAGAGTAAGTAATTTCTTTAAGCTCTTCTTTTATGCCATCGGGTGCATCACCAAATGATTTAAAGATACCCGATACCCAGTTGGTATCGTTGTATTTTTGAAGCGCCTCGCTATATGGGCCAGCCTCTGTATCCTGGTCAAAGTTACCATCACCGTTAAGGTCCCAAGATGGAGGTGTAGGCACCAGAAGCTTGGCAAGCTCAAGGTTAACACCTATGGTATTGTATTCGTCAAAAATAAAGTCGAAGCCACCACCCAGCCTAAGATTAGACGGAAGGAAGTTTGTATTAAGGTCATCATTATCATAGCTAATTTTCGGACCAAGATTCTGGAAGTTAAAACCAAACCTGTAACGGCCATCAAAATCGCTATAAGCTTCTTCTTCGCTCTGATAAAAACCAGATACGTCAAACGCATAAGATGTAGCTGCACTGGCATCGCCGCTGCCGCCCGGAGATTCCGGAATCCTTAGATTCGAACTAATAAAACGACCCGCTACCGACATTGAGAAGCGCTCGCTAAGTTTTAGTGAATAGGCAAGGTCTACAGCAATTTCGCTTGGCCTCCTTACCACAACCGGCTCATTAGGGTCTGGCGTTTGCCTAAGCTCAATATCGCCAAGGCCAAAATAACGAAGGCTACCCGAAAATGCCATCCTGTCGTCAAATTTGTTATAAAAATTTATCTGACTAAGAGCAATATCATCTGCCAAACCAGTTAAATAAGGTGTATAACTAACTGCAACACCATATTCCTGAAGTGCAAAGGCATATTTAGCGGGGTTCCACTGCATAGAAAAAACATCTGCAGAAGTAGCCACACCCTGATCTGCCATACCGGCTGCGCGTGCATCGGCAGCAATCATTAAAAACGGTACACCAGTAGTAATTACACGGTTATCCTGCTGCGCGTTTGCATTGTGCAGCGTAATAAGCCCCAGGGCAAGGAAAATTATTTTTTTCATTATTTATTCGAAATTTTAAGGGTCACAAATATACTATTTTTTACAGCAATACAAGTTTTTCATACTTTTCTGCTGTTTTATTTGTAATGGTAGAGCGTACAGTTAGCTTATAAACGTATACCCCCTTACCTATTTTATCTCCAAAATCGTCACGGCCATCCCACTTAATATCGCGACTCAAAAAGCCATCGGTGGTTATTTGCTGGTTAATGGTTTTTACAATTTTACCCGTTACCGTAAACACCTGCACCTGAACATCAAGCGGCTCAAAAGGCCTGTTGTGTGTAAACCAAAACTCGGTATAACTTACAAACGGATTAGGATAATTAAGCACTTTATCAAGCGCTATAACATCATCTCCGGTTACTACAAATTGTATCTCGGCAGTAACCAGGTTATTATACACATCCCATGCTTTAAATTGTAATGTATGCAGGCCTTTTTCAAGATTAATCAGCGGAAAACGCACCGTGCCATGGGTATAATCATCGGTAGCCGTTTCATAATAATCGTTCATCAGGTACGGGGTGGTTTCATCGCCATCCAGTATACCTATAATATCATGGCCTATGCCGCTGGCCGTATTTATACCGTGTTCATCCTGCAAAAACGCCAGCAATATAGGCGAATTATTTGTGATGCCACCAGACACAAAAGACTCATCATTCATATAAAGGCGCACCGTAGGCGCAGTATTATCTTCGGCGGCATTAGCATTAAGCCCTCCTATCTTTATTACGTTATTATAGCCTGTTTGGTCTTCCAGCACATTATTTCTTTTCGCATAAAAGCTCACGCGGCCTTCGCCCACAGGTATACGTATATCTCTTGGCACTATAAAACCAAACTCAAACTGCCCGTTTGTAACCGATGCATTACCCCTGAAGATAGCTTCGCCCAGCGTAGTAAAAGGAATCTTTAAATCATTATCATTAGGATGGTCGTTAGAAAGTGTCACCCTGTTAATAGGCTTATCAAACACGGTAACTTCAAGTTCGCCATTATAGCTTGCAAGCACATTATTTTGCTCATCGGTAACACGGCCACCCAGCCTTACATAAGAAAGTGCTTTTAGCGTTTCGGTAGACTGCGCTATAGGCACATCATTAATTTCTGTAAGCACAATATTTGGCTTAGGTATGGCCAGTTTAAGCGCAGGGTCTCCTATAAACGAGATGGCACTATAATCTCCAAGCAGCTTAGTCCTCCTTAAAGCCTCAGCCATAGTAGGATAATTTACGGGCGCTACATCAAAAGCATACATCTGGCCGGTAAACGTCCGGTTAAATGTATTTGCTGCCGATATAAAAATAGCCCTGGTGGTAGTAACCATAGCTATGGCACCGCCTATGGGATTCCAGTATATGTATTCGCCTGTAGTAGGCAGGTAGGGGTTGTCAAATTTTGTAAGCTCGCAGGTTGCTGTTATAAACAGTGGGTACTTGTAACGGTTAGTAAGGTTTTGAGCATCAGCAGCCTCAAACATACGCTCACTGGCCATAGCATAGATACTACCATGACCGAGATAATTAACCACCAGGGCACCATAATTTATAGCCCTTAAAAACTGCTCTTTAGCCTCGGGGTAGCGCTGCCCACCTGCCGAAGCCTGCTGCACATATGCATCAGTAAAAAATTTTCTTACGTTTACAAAAGGTCTTTTAATGTCTATGTTTTGTGCAAGCTCATCCATCCAGACCATAAACTCATCATCAGAACTATCATCATCAACATCATCCGTCATCATCACATACTCATTGCGCCACCTGCCATAAGACTCAGGATTAAGATATTCTGACACTTTATTAACCATTTCATCTGCCTGTACCCTGTCATTAACCAGCATACGCCCGGCTGCTATATCTGCCTTTTCACCAGTTGAAATCATGCGCCCTTCGTTAGCATCCATCATACAAAAAAAGTCATCTGATACAAATGTATAAATATCACTATAGTTTCCACTTTGGCTAATACTATCATAATAGTGAAACGAAGGCACAATATTGCTATTGTTAGGTATACGGTTTTTATAATCAAATGATGTGTCGCCAAAAAAGTTTACATATTTAACCCTACCGGACACAGATGATGCATTATTATATACATATTTAATAAAGTTACGTATGCCTGCAATATCCTGTTTGCCTGATGAAAATTCCTGATAAATATCTTCAAGGTTTACCACTTTAACAACCATATTTGCGTGGCTGCGGTGCAGGTTAGCCAGCGTTTCGGCTGCCGAATTTAAAAATGCAGGCGTTATAATAAGATAATCCACATCCTGAAACTGCCCTGAGCTGTTTTTTAAAATAGTTCCCTTAAGGTTAACATTAGCAACGCGTGTTGTACCATCACGAAGCGGTGTGTAATAATCTGAAGATACTACTGTAATATACTGACGAACCTCGCCCAGAGCAGCTTTAAAAGAAAATGTTGCCTGGCTGCCATCGTTAGGTATCGATTTTGTATTATAAATATCTGTTATATCCCAAACTTCAGATATAGATGATGCATTAGTAAAATTGTATTGCAGCACGCCCGTATTAGTGGCAGCATCGTTAAAACGGAACCTGAACTGATTGCCGGTACCCTTAAGGTTTCGTTTGGCTTTTAAAATAATATAATCAAGCCACGCATTTGCAGATGGTACACCATTATTATTATACACAAGCTTTACAGTAATAGCACTGCCAGCAGATGTAAAGGTACCGCTGCCGCCATTACCATTATTGCCATCTTTTCCACCAGCATGCTCATTAGTGGTAATACCCAAAAAACTTATGGCCCCTATTGCCGCCCCATTTGCCGTTACCGCCATACTACTACCCATAGTTGAGCTCGCTGCAGCCCCTGTTAATACAGTTACAGACTCAGTAGTAACCAAATCCGGTATATCAAAATCAAACTCCTGTTCGTTTTCTACATTAAAAGCCTCACCATGCCATTTACGGCCTACACGGGCAATACTTACCAAATCTTTTTCATGGTACTGATATTCATCAAAAACACCCGTTTGCTGGGTAAATGCACCGCCGGGCTGTGCAGCTTGCTGAATGCGCTTGCCGTTACCACTGCCCTGCACCGTTACATAATAATAGGACTTATCGGCATATAGGTTGTTATGCGTGCCGCTTTCGGCATTCCAGTTGTCTACGCCTTCGGCATAAAACAGTATGTAGTCGCCGCTGCCAAAATTACCATCTTCTTCACCCACAAAGCGCACTGCATTTTCTTCAGGGTCCATAGGATAAGCAGTACTGTTAAGCAACGGAGCCATACGCCCGCCATTACCGTATATTTTTATTTTTCGCGGGTCAACATTAGTATCCATACCTAATGATTGTAAAAAGCTGCGGTTCAACCTATATACTCCTGATTTTTCTACATAAAACCTATACCAGTTACCCGTAGCAAGCACAGAATTAACCACCTCATTAGTATTTGCCCCATTGCGCTCTGCAGATGTGCTTATACTATAGGAGTATGTAAAAGAGGTTACACGTTTGTAACCACTACCTTCTTTCACAATAGGCGAAAGCTGCAGGGTAGCATACCACTCGTTCCTGGCATGAGCCGGATACAGCACAGCATTAATATCTGATGGTATTATTGAAAGATTAAGTTTACCCAACTGCTCTTTTGTAACCGACTGGTAGGCAATATTTGTAATGCGCAATGAGGCGGCATCGGCCTGCCCCTGTGTTAGCTGCGTAAGTGAAAAGCCAAGCTGTTTTGACCCGATATCAAAAGTCATATATTCTTCCTGAAACTGGGGTGCTGCAATGGATATATCACCATAACTAAAGGCTTTACCATCTTGCCAGTTAAGGGTAATTTGAGATGTTTGCTGTGCAAAAGACAGCAAACTATATAGTAGTGTAAAAAAAAGTAATCCGTTTTTCATCATTCAGAGAACGCAAATTGTGGCCTTATATTACTGAGAGCGATTTTTTTTTATAATTTGCACTGCAATATTACTTCAAAAACAGCGTTAGTAAAAGACAGATTTAACACAATTTTGATATTTTATTAAAAATTTTAAAAACGTGTTGCGGTTTAATGGTTAATTGTTATATTGCGCCACAAAATAATTACATAAATTACCTCAAATTGACTGCCCGTCATGAA
>JAZKDS010000467.1:3070-16385 GCA_040387455.1 Bacteroidota bacterium | reverse complement strand
GTAATGGTTGCATGTACAAGCAACTGTGGAGGAACACTTACAATGATACGGCCAAATTCTGAAAAGCAACCGTTATTGTATGCTACAGCAGATGGTGTAGGCTTTATAAACTCAATTAATATAGTTTCAGTAGTAGTCCTTCCGCAAGAATCTGTAATTTTTACTACATAATTACCAAACGGAACCGGATTAGTTGCACTGCCATATACTACACTGCCATTTGTAAACGGGCCTTGTGGTGTAGCATTAAAATTTTGAGGCACAAAACCGTCCGGTACGCTTAAAAACTCTACATTATAAGCTCCTGTGTATTTAGTGGCAGTTAACTTTAGGTACTTTTCTGCACATGGTGCATTAAGTGTAGATAAAGCCAGGTTTATACTTGGGTCTACTTCGTTGCTTAGTCTTTGATATGTAGTGTTGCAATTATCTGTAACAGATATATCAAATGTATAGCTATCTGCAAGGTACCTCGGTATTACTACAGATACTGTTTGAGAATCCGGAGCACCGCTTGTAAATACTTGATTTATAACAATGTCATCACCTGCAAGGCTCATTGTGTTTAAGGTATGCTGTACCGTTAGCGGATAATTGATATTACCGGCCGATGGTGTAATTATATTGTTAACGGTGATAGAATCACACAGAGGAGATGTAAGGTCTGGATATGAAGGGGATGATATATTAAGAACAGAGTTTATTAGTGATAGGGTAAATGTTTTTACCTTACCTACACCACAGTTATTAAATACCCTTACATTATAAGTACCTGCCGGTAGATCATTAAAAACGTTAGATGTTTGCAAAGTTCTGGTTTCTGGACCGGCAATAATTTCGCACGAAGCAAAAGTGCCGGCTGTAGGGTTTACGGTAATAGTACCACCTGCCTGGCAGTTTTGATTAGATGAACTAAGTGTAAAAGCAAAAGGAGCAATTAAGTTATTAATTGTTATAGTTTGCTCTTTTGTAGCTAATTGTGACCCAAGAGACTGCATAGCAACAACCTTATAACTACCTGCAGATAGATTGTTGAGTGAGTTTTGGGTTAAAATTGATATCGGATTGGTTGCATTTGGCATCTTATATACTTTGTAAAGCATAGATGCTCCCTGTGTAGTATTACTTACTGTAAATGAAATAGAACCGTTGCCTAAACATGTTTCATCTGTTTTAGACAGGTTAAGATTAAAATTTGATAATTGGGCATTTACAACAGTGGCAAAAAGTAATAGTAAAGCGATAGTAAATTTTTTCATTTTTGGTAGTTTTTCCTGTTCATTTAATCTTCAAATTCCCTCGTCGTTGACTTTAACTAATTTTTAAGATTTTCTCCATGACAATATTAGTTAAAATTAATATATAATTTATTGATTATTAGATAGTTATGTTTGCGTTTTGTCGGGATTATTTGCAATATTCATTTTTTGAATAATTTTAATATTTTTTAGTTTGTTGATTTTCAGTGTTTTATTATTTATCATTTTATTTGAAGTTTAAAAATTGAATAATGTTAATTTTTCGATTTTTTCTTATTATTTTTAATAAATATATTGATAATGTAAATATTATGCAAGTTTTTTAGAAAAAAACTAAATAAAAATCAAAAAAATAACCTAGCCAACATTTTGCCTTAATAGTGTAATTCCTACTTATGTTTTCTAATATTTACTTTTTAGTAGTTTTACAATTTAATTATCCTACAAAAGGATTGTAAATACTATTTATATTTACCTCTATATTTTATAAATTGATGAAAAAGAAAAACCTGTTAGCTATATTATTGCCCATACAAATTATAATTGTAAATGTGCTGGGCTTTTTCCCGGAGTTTATCGAAAAATTTTACAGCAACGGCCTGTTTGTATATATAAGTAAACTATCAAGAATTATTTTTGGGGTAGTAGGGTTTTCCATTGGCGATATTATTTATTGTATAACTATCTTTTTTGCCGTGCGCTGGTTATGGAAAAAACGTAAAACATGGAAATCAGCATACAAGCATAACCTCATATCTATTGTGTCAAGTTTTTCTGTAGCTTACTTTTTGTTCAATTTTTTATGGGCCCTCAATTATTATCGTGTCCCGCTGGATAAAAAACTGGGTATAGAAAAGAAATATACTGAACAGGAACTTGTAGATTTTACACTAAAGCTTATTACAAAAGCAAACCAAACACATATATTAATAACACAGAGTGATACTATTAAAGTAATTATACCACACAGTACTAATATAATTTATGATGCATCGCCATTAGCCTACCAAAACCTTTCAAAGCAATTTCCTTTTTTTGAATATAAATATGAGTCGGTTAAATCATCTTTAATAAGTACACCGCTTTCTTACATGGGTTTTGGCGGATATCTCAACCCTTTTACTAATGAGGCACAGGTAAACAGTAATTTGCCGCTCTATAATTTACCTACCACAACCTGCCACGAAATGGCCCACCAGATAGGATATGCCAGCGAGAGCGAGGCTAACTTTATAGGATATATGGCAAGTGTGCATAGTAATGATGTATATTTTAAATATTCGGGTTATACTTTTGCGTTAAAATACTGCCTGGCTAACATTTCTAAATTTGACAAAGAAAAGGCTAAAAGCATGGCTAAACTGGTAAATAAAGGCATAAAGCTTAATTTTAAAGAAAGCGAAGCTTTTAATGAAAAATATGCATCAGTTGTCGAAGATTTTTTTAAGTATGTTTACGATAACTTTCTTAAAATCAATAAACAAAAGGACGGTCTTGAGGGGTATAGCAAGTTTACCGGTCTTTTAATAAACTATTATAGAGACAAAGATTTATAATTTGTTTGTAACAAATTAAGGTTTTTATACACAAATGCAATTATGAGTTTAATAACCGAAAAGGCTTTTGTACAACAACTTCAGGAACATCAAAACCTGATACATAAAATTTGCAGGCTATATACTGCAGATGAAGATGCGCACAAAGACCTTTTTCAGGAGATAACCATACAGCTCTGGAAAGCATATCCGCAATTTAGGGGCGATGCCAAATTTACTACATGGGCATATAGGGTGGCACTAAATACAGCTATTACTTTATATCGCAAAAAAAGCCGTACTGTAAACACTATTGAGTTTGACAGTAAAATACACCGTATAGATCAGGACGAATATAATTATGAAGAAGAAGAACATATTAAGCAGCTGTACAGCGCCGTGCAGCAGCTTAATGATATTGAAAAAGCATTAGTATTTATGTACCTGGAAGATAAGGACTATACAGAAATTGCCGAGACGCTGGGAATTAGCGAGGTTAATGCACGTGTAAAAATGAACAGGATTAAAGGGAAACTTAAAAAAATATTAAATCCATAGAAAATAATGGACGAATTAGATAAATTAAAAAAAGACTGGAATAAAGCCGGTAACAAGTTTCCTTCTTTCTCAGAAATGGAAATTTATGCCATGCTGCATAAAAAGTCTTCATCAATAGTTAAATGGATACTTATTATAAGTGTACTTGAGTTTGCATTTTGGAGCTTATGTGCCATAGTAAGCCCATATATAGGTACGGAGTTTAAACCTCCGGTTTTTATAGAGGTGCTGGATTATATTAATTATGTTGTGCTTATAGTATTTATAAGTGTGTTTTATATTAATTACAAAAAAATATCGGTAGAAAAACCTGTAAAAGACCTTTTGCAAAATATTATAAATATTAGGCGGGTTGTAAAGTTTTATGTTATTTACAATCTTTGTATAATATCATTTAGCCTTATATGCGCACTGTTTTTATACAAAGATAATTATGAGGCACCGCAGGATAGTAAATTGGTAATGATAATAGGTATATCTTTTATAATTGTAATTTTCCTTTTAATTTACTTTATTTATAAATTATTATACGGCAGGTTGCTAACCAAACTGAACTTAAATTATATTGAATTACAGAAGATAAAAGAGCTATGAAAAAAATACTAATTGCATTAACCGCATTTATTGCAACAGCAGGAGTAAACGCCCAACAACTGGAAAAAGGCCTGCTTTGGAAAATTACGGGTAAAGGTCTTGAAATGCCCAGTTATTTATTTGGCACCATGCACGCTACGTGCGATGCTACTTTAGATGCCAATGTTTTAAAAGCTATAGACAATACTTCGCAGCTTTACCTTGAGCTGGATATGGACAGCCCAACACTAACTTCTGATATGATGGGGGGTATGGCTATGAAGGGTGGTGCCACTATAAGCGCTATGGTAACCGAAGAAGAGTTTAATAAAATTGATGCTTTTTTGAAAGAAAATGTAGGTATATCAGCAAAAATGGTAGATACATATAAACCATTTATTTTATCGAGTATGCTACTGCCTAAACAATTAGGTTGCCCTATGCAATCTTATGAAATGGAACTTGTAAAGCACAGCCAAATGCAGGAAGAGGAAATATATGGCCTTGAAACGGTACAGGAGCAGTTAACAGTTTTTGATAACATTCCGTATCAGGATCAGGTAAATGACCTTCTTAAAACAGTTAATGATAATATGGCCAACAGCAGGGCTGAACTGAAAAAGTTGATGACTATTTATCAAACAAAAGACCTTAACGAAATGCTTGCATTTATGAAACAGGATGGTAACCCGCTTTATAGTAATTATATGGATGTACTTTTAAACAACCGTAACCAGAACTGGATACCTAAAATTGAAAAGATAGCTAAAGAAAAGCCCACATTATTTGGAGTAGGCGCTGCCCACCTGGCAGGAGAGCAAGGCCTGATAATGCTACTGAGGAAAAAAGGATATACAGTAGAACCTGTACAGTAAATAAACAAAAGAGGCACCAATCAGGTGCCTCTTTTGTTTATACATAAAATGGAATTTATTCCCAGTTTATCTTTACTAAAGCCACGGCCTGGCGTTGCAGTTTTACCGGAACAATAAGCTTACCGTCTTTTATATTGATTTTTGTAGTGGCAGTACATTTTAGCTGACCGGCGGCTTCCAGCGTTGTTATTTGTTGTGGGGTAGGGTTTTGTGGAGATCCCATTTTCTTCCAGGCTTCATAAGAGTTGCTGTTATCCTTATCAATAACATAAATATTAAGTGTTGCCTTTTTTGCAGGAACATTATTTAGGGTTACCGTAACATCTGTGTCAGGCCCTGGTGCGTCGGTATCATGATAATTCCATACCATAACTGCTGCCGATGTATCATCTGTACTGGCAAGCCCGCCAATATCGGCTTTGTCGCCGCGCACGCTTTTTGTTAGTACCGTTTCAAGACGGTACATGTTGCTGGCTTCTACCTTAACAAGATCGCCCTTCATCATGCCAAACATACGAAATACATTAAGTACCGGCTTGTCTACACCATTGGTTGCCAAATCTCTAAAACCATAAAACCAGGGTTGGTTTTCAAATTCAAACGACCACGATACTGCGCCAAGAAAGTTGGCTTTGGTTTGCTGAGCCAGCTCATACTTACGTGCAAAAGATGCTGCCGTATAGCTTGAGTATAACGTGCCATTACGGTAGGCATTCTCTGGGTTTGTAGCCATGCCACAGGCAGCACAACCTTCCGGGTCAGATTCGCCAATAATTAGCGGCAGGTTTTGCGTTTCCGGATATGACATAGCAATATCAAAACCGGTTTTTATATCCTGAAGCTGCACACTCATATCCATTTGTACTACCCCATTAACTGATTTTGGCCAGCCTTTGGCATGAAAAAGCAATGCATCAAGCGGAGCACCTTTTTTACCTGTTGCATAATTAGTACCACTAATGCAGTGCTGTATAAACTCGTTAAGCCATTCTTTGGCTCCATCGGTACGGGTACCTGCTATATTATTTCCACCTATTTTTGCCGTAGGCAACGCCCTTTTTACACCATCGGCGGCATAATCATACATCTTCAAAAATTCTTCGCGAGTGCCCTTCCAGTAATGGCCGTTGGGCTCGTTCCAAACTTCCCAGTACCAGCTTTCTACTTCTTTTTTACCATATCGGGCTACACTGTGCTTAACCCATTCATACACCAGGTTGCGCCATTTGTCATAATCCTTTGGCGGATAGGCCCATCCGGTAATAATATCGGTATATGGGTCGCCGGGCTTCCAGTAATGACGATAGGGGTCAGGATGAGTAGATAATGCCTGTGGCATAAACCCTATTTGTGCCAGTGGTTTCATGCCTCGTTTAACATACGTATCAAAAATACTGTCAATTATAGTCCAGTTGTATATAGGGTTGCCATTAGCATCTTCGGTATAAGCATTGGTAGAGCCCCATTTAAGGGCTGCTGCACCATCTCCGGTAACTAAAAGGCTATGCGTTCGCACATAAACCGGCACCGGGCTAAGGGCGGCAATTTCGCTAAGCAGTTTTTTGCCGTCTTTCATATAGGTATAGTTAGGCTCATCATAGCCAAACCAGGCCCATACAGGTTTCATTTTACCGGTTTTGTTACTAAGGTCTACTGTAATGGTTGCTTTATCCTGTGCCGATACTGTGTAGGTAATGGCAAATAAAAGCAAGAAAACGCCAGTTTTTTTAATAAGGTGCAACATATTTAAGAGGTTTAATTTGTTGGTTTAAACAAATTTGAATAAAATAATTGTATAATCAACACTTATTTATTATTTTTTTAAGGCATTCGGATTAGGGGCATTTTTATGTGAAACTAAAATACTGTTTTTCATATGGTAACATTGCCCGGTTAATGTCATCCACGTTGTGTTTTTTCAATTCGGTAAAAAAAATGTATTTTTGTGCAGCAACTACAAACCAACGGGCAATGACAACGGATGAACTTCATGAACAAATAGTAAAAAAGCAATCTTTCCTTTCGGTGGGGCTTGATGTGGATTTGAATAAAATACCGCCACATTTATTGCAAACCGAAGATCCTATTTTTGAGTTTTGCAAAGCCATTATAGATGCCACCCACGACCTTGCTGTGGCTTACAAACCTAATACCGCTTTTTTTGAAGCTTATGGGTTAAAAGGCTGGCATGCACTTGAAAAAACTATTGCTTATATTAATGAAAAGCATCCTGAAATCTTTACCATTGCCGATGCTAAAAGGGGAGATATAGGCAACACATCGGCTATGTATGCCAAGGCATTTTTAGAAGATATGAATTTTGACTCTATAACTGTGGCTCCTTATATGGGTAAGGACAGTGTTGAGCCATTTTTAGCGGTACACAACAAGTTTGCAATTTTATTGGCACTGACCAGTAATGAGGGTGCTTTTGATTTTCAAACAAAAAAAACGGGCGACAGCGAATTATATAAAACAGTGCTGGAAACCAGTAAAACCTGGAATAACAGTCAAAATCTTATGTATGTTGTAGGTGCTACTATAGCCGAATTTTTTAAAGAAATCCGTAAGATAATACCCGATAGCTTTATCCTGGTGCCCGGTGTAGGTGCACAGGGCGGTAGTATGGAAGAGGTTTGTAAATATGGTATAAACAGCAAAGTCGGTCTTTTAATTAACTCATCTCGCGCTATTATTTATGCTTCGACTGGTGAGGATTTTGCCGAAAAAGCCCGTGAAGAAGCTCAAAAAGTGCAGCTTGAAATGAGTGCCATGCTGCTCGATTCTCAAATATCAAGGATTGTAATTTAGTGAACATACAAGACACCAAAACGTATACCGATCAAATAGGTAATGTTATAACATTAGCACAAACTCCTTTGCGCATAGTTTCTTTAGTGCCAAGCCAAACAGAATTGCTGTTTGACCTTGGCCTTGAAGCCAGTATAGTGGGGATAACCAAATTTTGCGTCCATCCATATCATTTAAAATCTACTAAAACCATTATAGGGGGTACAAAAAAAGTACACGTAGAAAAAATTCGCCTTTTAAAGCCTGATATTATTATTGCTAACAAAGAGGAGAATACCGAAGAGATCGTAGCGCAAATGCAGGACATTGCCCCTGTATGGGTAAGCAATGTGGTTACCGTGCAGGACAGTCTTGATATGATAATGGAGTTTGGTAAAATATTTTCGGTACGTACCGCTGCACGCCAGTGGACTGATAAGATTACCTATGCTCTTGACGATTTTAAGCATTTCATGGTTGATGTGCCGTGGCAAAAAGCGGCTTATTTTATTTGGAAAGAACCTTACATGGTTGCCGGTAATGACACATTTGTAAATGAGATGATGAAGCTTAACCACTTCACTAATATTTATGAGGGTAGAGAAGGCCGCTATCCTGAAGTTATTGTGCAAAAAATGCGCATTCAGGGCGACCCGGAGGTGCTGCTGTTATCGTCTGAACCTTTTCCTTTTAAAGATGAAGATGCTTTTGAGCTGGGCAGGCATACCCACCATGCCAAAACGGTTTTTGTAGACGGCGAAATGTTCAGTTGGTATGGCAGCCGCATGGTTAAGGCTTTTGCCTACTTTAAGCAGCTTCAGGAGCGTGTACAGGAACCGGTTTAACTTGTATATTGCTTAAAATTAATAATATGAAATTCAATACTTTGCCATCTCGCTTTAACTGGAGGTTTTGCCTGGTGCACTTTTTTGCAATGTATTGCCTTATAGATGCTTTTCATTACCTGCATTATTTTAGATATGCCGATTTTATATGGGAATATAGGTCAGCAGACATAAATAGCATTACCTCTGCTCAGGAAATTAGTTATTTTATATTGTCAGATAGTATAATGCCGCAAGCGGGCCTGCTAATTGCATTTATAATTTCTATAGTTTTGGCAATCAGGAAGAAAATCTGGTGGGTAAATTCTCTTGTAATCTTTATAATTACAGGAATATTAGAACATTTCAGTCTGTTAGGCTGGCAGTACACGAATATTATATTTGTATATACCGTAGGCTGGATTAACAAATTACATTGGGTAAGGGGCTATGCGCCTTATTATGCCGTTAATATGGTTTTATTATTAGCTGGCTCTTTACTTTTATTCTTCTTAAAAAGAACCAACCGTTTTATCAGTTCAGGCTTTAAGGGTAAGGCTACTGCCTTGCCAGTGTCTTGAATAACTTAATATATTCGGCTACTGTTTCAAATTTTTCGTAGCCTGTTTTCCCCAGTTTTTTTCCGCTTTTATCTAATAATACTATAAAAGGGAAAAATCCGTCGCGGTTATACTTTTCGGTAAGTATCATTTTTGTATCATTAACGTTTACAGGTTCTGGTATACCTTTTTTTTGGGCAAAGTCGGCACGCAGTAATATCCAGCTTTTTTCGGCTTCAGCTTTAAATTCGGGACTATTCCATACAAGTGTATCAAGCTTTGTGCAGTTGTTGCACCATTCGGGGCCTGAAAAAACCAGTAGTATGTTTTTTCCGGTAGTAGCAGCCTGTTTTTTAGCCGCATCAAAATCAGTAAGCCATTCCTGGCAAAATGCGGGGCTGTTCATCATAATAAACAGCACAATTAATAACTTTTTCAAAGCTTCTTCTTTTGGGCAAAAATATAAAAGTAAGTGTTACTAAAAACCTATTTTTCAAAAAATTGAAAATAAATTATCTTACTTAAAAAGCAAATTGTCGTCATATAAAATTACCCAGCTGTCATGGCCAAAATAATTGTACTCCGCCTTAGCCATATCAACGTTAGGATTAATAAGAAGCCTTTTTGTATGGGCGTTTATACCCACTCTTGCTGTAACAAATATCGATACATCTTTGCCTATATCTGCAAATTCTTCTTTAATAAACTGTGCAGTTTGCCATATCATATCAGGCCTGCCCCTCATGGCATTTATCTGCCTTTTGCTTAGCATGTTGTCCAAATTATAAATAAATTCTTTTCCGGTTTTATTATCCCTTATTTTATATATGGTATCTCCCTTTTTATTTTTAATCATCATCATCCAGCTCATCCTGTAGGCTTCTTCGGTCCATAAAACGTTACCTTTTATAAAGTGGTGCCTTATGGGTAATAAAAGCTGTATGATAAAATAAGGAAGCAAAAAGTACTTTACCAGTTTAATATCTTTTGGCTCGGGGGTGGTGGTGCCTATTTCAATATCTCTTGTTTTATCCCTAAAAAATATCTTTCTTGAAAATTCCGGAGGATAGAAAAACAACAGGAATGATAAAGACAGGTAAGGAAAGATGCCTATGCTAAGCACTATAGAGTTAAATATATGAAAGCATACAGAGGCAATAGTACCTATAATCCGGGTTCTTTTAAACAATAGCAAGGGCACAATGAGCAAATCAAACATAAAGCCGGCTATAGAAATAAACTGATGAAATGTTTTATCATGCAGCAGTGGCCCAAGCCATTTGCCGTTTCGCATATTAAGCATAATGTTTACATAAGCGCCACTAAGCCAGTCGGGGTATAGCTTGGCAATAGCTGCAAAAAAATATACAATGGCAATTTGCAGCATAAATATAAATACGCACCAGTAGGGCACTGTATTTTGCCTTATGGCATGGTTTTTACGGCTATCTATAGAGGCATAGCTGTTTGCGGGCACAATAAATAAAAATATGCACAACAGTATAACCAGGTAATAATGGTTGTTGTACCAGCTTTTTTGCATAAGGTATTCAGCAACCCACATTATAGTAAACGCACTTACACTCGCCCTATATTTATAGCCTACGGCAATACCAAAGGCAAAAATTGCCATTACTGCATTATAGGCATACATCCAACGGCCCGGTAAAGGCTGCAGCCAGTCAAAACCTATAAAAGTTAATGTGTGGGCAGGCTGAATAAAAAACCTGTAAATAGTGCCATCTATTACCATTTTACAGCAATGCCATGACATTAATAGTCCAAATATTATCCTGAAGGCTATAAGGGGAGAATTATCAATTCTTCTGTATAAAAAAGAAAACATATAATAATTTTAAGCTTCACAAATATACCCTAAAAACTATCGTGCAATTATAAGCTTCCAGTCTTTTTGGTGAAAAGCAAAAATTAATAGTGTTGCAGCCAGAGGAATCCCTGATTCGAGCAATTCGTGAATGCGATAATCTATCAAGGCATGTATCAGGAAAATGTTTATTATTATGGGCATTATAATAAAAGTGCCGATCAGTCTTGTTTTAGGATAGATGAGGAGTAAGCCCGAAATAATTTCTAAAGTGCCTATAACTTTTGTAAAACCGGATTCGCACAGCGAAGTAATGAGGTTGATATAGTTTTGAGATATATTGCTATTAGTAGAATATACAGGACAGTTCGATAGGAAATGTTTATCTATGCCCTTAAAAATAAAAAAGATACCCAACGCTGCAGCCAGAAATGAAATTAAGACAGGAAGAAAAAATTTCATGATTTATAATTTTTAAAAATGCTGAGCAAAAATATTAATTTAATGTTAAAATTAACATTAATAACACTTTATTTTTATGTAAATTATCTTTTTGTTTATTATTTTTTAATTAATGATGCGTTTTTATTGCATTGATTCGAATAAAAATTAAATTTTAAAGATTTATTTGTAGTGTAGTGTAAAATGTTAGTGGATCGCTTGGTATGATACCTGGCCCGGGATAGCCTGTTGCCCTGCGTGTAAAATAATTATTATTAGTAAAATTATTTACACCGGCCTCCAGTTTAAAGTGGTCCCATTTGTATGATGCAGAAAAATCGGCTATATAATAAGCTGGTATCTGGCCAAAGATGCCATACGTGTTATCATTATTATCTGTAATACTATTATTAGAATCTGTAAATTGAGAAGACACATAAGTAAGCTGCACACTCGCTAAAAAGTTTTTATAGCCAATACCCGTACCAGTTTTTAAATTTATACGGGGTACAAATTCTACTTCATTCCCTTTAATGTTTGGGGCATCGGTTTTGGTGTATTCTGATGCCGTTAGCGCATTGTTTATAAATACATTCCATGAAAAAGACTCACTGCCTTTAAAAAATGTGGCAGCTATGTTCCAGTCGGCCAGTGCTTCCCAGCCATACGTTATTGCAGTGCCTATATTGCTACGGTAGCGCACCACGGCAGCCCCGCCGTTAGGGTTATTGGTTTGGTATTCGCCTATTTTATCATCATAGAATAACGCATACACGCTGGTATCAAAAGAAAAGCGCTCGTCTATTCTGCCTCTGAAGCCAATGTCTGATGTAAAGCCTTTCTCGTCAGTAATGTTAGGATCAATTACCAGGCTTGGCGCGGCCGTGCGTATATCATTAAATGTAACCGAACGGTAGTTTTGAGATATGTTGCCATAAAACTCTGTAGTGGCTGTAGGCTTGTAGCTTGCGCCAATGCCAAGCAGTAAAAAGTCGCGTTTTTTTGTAATGTTTTCATTTATACGCTCATCAAGTATTACATTACCGGCAAGATCAGTATTTATCCTGCGCCAATAACCTTGTGCCTGTGTTTTAATGGTTTCAAGCCTAAAGCCCGGTGTTATGGTAAACTTGGGCGATATCCTGAAAATGTTTTCTCCAAAAACTGAAAAGTTTTGGTTAGGGTAGGTATAATCTGACTGGCTGCGGTAGTTAGGGAATTCATTTATAGCCGGTGTAAAGTCTGGGCCTGAGCCTGAACTTCCGGGTGCCTGTAGGCCTGTATTGCGTGCCTGGTAATATTTAGCGCCTATCAACAGTGCGCTTTCATTGCTGCCTGTAGTATATTTTTGAAGGTAGCGTGCCTCGGTTCCCCAGTTTACAAAATCGCCTACAACAAGGTCGCGTTCTGTGCCTTCAATATCAGGGTTGCTAACACGGTTAGAGCGGTATCCTAACGCTTTACGGCTGGCATCAAGCCCAAATAGCTGTAACGAAAAGTTAGCTTTTTCGGTAAATTTATGTTTTAGCCGCAATGCAAAAAGATTCCAGTTAACATCAAACCAGTTGCGGTTGCGGTTACTCTGGTACATATCCTGGTTAAACATGGCATCGGTAAGGCCTCCGGGCTGTTGCGCCAGGTAATCAAACAATGTATAATCAAAATGCAGCGATGTTTTATCGTTGAACTGGTAATTAAGATTGGCAAAAAAATTACGGCTGGCAAATGCTGAATTTGGCCTGAACCCATCACCTTCTTTATAATTAAAAAACGTATAGTAGCTAAATTTTCCGTTAGTGCCGCTAAGGCTGGTAAAGTTAGTAATCAGGTTATAAGAGCCATAGGTGGTACGCGTTTCAAGTTCGATAGGCCTTGCTGAAGGCGCTTTCATTTTAAAATTAATAAGTCCGCCAAACTGGGTGCCATATTGCAAAGATGCCGCCCCCCGGATAACCTGTATTTCAGCCAGGCCTTCGGCGGGAGGTGTGTAATAGCTTTCGGGATAGCCCAAAACATCGGCGCTGATGTCATAGCCGCTTTGACGTGTGTTGAAGTTGCTGGTACGGTTAGGGTCG
>JAZKDS010000467.1:0-3060 GCA_040387455.1 Bacteroidota bacterium | reverse complement strand
CGTTTATTGTTAGTCCTACCACCTGTGCATAAATTTGGCGGCTGTTGTTTGCACCTTTGTTTGCGGTAAGCATTTCAATATTAACAACCTCCGTCTTCTTGCCTGCATTAATAGTAGTTTCGTCAATATCTTTAAGGTGCCCCAGGGCAAAAAACTTTTCGCGCTCTTTTTGTATGATAACCTCATTAATTTCAAGGGTTTTTACAAGCGTAAAAGTCCGAGTTACTTCGCCAGATGCAACCGTTTCCTGCAAAAGGGTATAGCCATCGATATAAATAAACAAATCGTTACTGCCTTCCTGTAGGCTAATGGTAAATGCACCTTCAGCATCAGTAGTAGTACTGTTGCCGTTGGTTTGGTTCATAACATCTGCACCTTTTAATTTAATACCTTCTCCATTTACTACCGTGCCTTTAAAGGCTTGCTGGGCCTGGGCAGAAGTGCATAACAGCAGTAGGCTAAAAACCTGTAATAGTATCGTTAAACGGTTGTATCCAGGTTTTGCGGTTAAAAGATTCATATTCTTTGGCAAGGTTAACATTAGGGTCTATATATTGTTTTACCAGGCGGCCATTTAGGGCTACGTGGCTGTTTACTTTTACAATGGGGTCAAACATACCCTGTTTTTCATAATAATCATGCAGGTAATGGGCATATTCTAAAATAAAATCGGGCTGAAAGCTCATTTGTTTTTCCTGAAAAGCCGTCAGGAATTTTTTGTTATCTACATATACTGTTTTACCTGATTTAGGATCAGATACTACAAACTCAGTATTGCCTGCCTTTTCCATAAGCATTACGCGCCATGAAAACCTAAAGCCTTCTTCGGTCCAGAATAGTTCCTGAGGGTACAATAAATACCTGAATGGAAATGCCAGCTGGAACACCATAAACAGCATCAGGAAGATGAATACAGGCTTGTTGTTTGATATGTGTTTTTGAGATACTCTTTGATTTTCAGGTATCCTAAAAAAGCTTGTTATGTAGTTAAGTGTTTTTCTATGAAACGCCGGGCTGAAAAATAGTAGCGATGAAACAATCATTACATACGGGAAAACCCCAATGGGGAATAATATTCTTGTAAGCAAATGAAATACCACCACCAGCACAAAACCAAGCAGGCGGGTACGGCGGTTAATGAGTAAAAAAACGATGAATAGGTCATATACGGCTCCAATATAGCTAAAGGCATATGTAACCCATGTTTTAACCAATAGCGGGCCTATGACAGGTAAATTTGCATTGGCGGGCAGCCATATTTTTAAGGGCATGGCATCAATAAGCCAATCCGAGTTTAGCTTGGCAAGGCCGGCATAAAAGTAAACAATAGCCAGTAGTAACTTTATAATATCAACTGTATAACGCGGAATCTTATCAAATGCCTTTGCAGGATTTTTATAGGCATCAATAGAAAAAGCAGCATTTGCAGGTAAAAAAATCATTACAAAGCTCACCAGGCTTACAAAGTAGTAATGATTAAGGTAGGTGGTTTTGTCTAAAAGCTCGGTGTAGGTAAAGCTCAGGAAAAACAATATCATTGCCAGTCTGTATTTGTACCCTATAGCCACCATAAGTGCCGATAAACCACAGATTATAAATGCTATATAAGTAAAATAACCATACGGCTTAACCCAACTAAAGCCATAATACGTAAAATGGAACTGCGGCTGAATATAAAATTTATCAATCCACCCGTTAGCAGCAAAGCGTATAACGCTGCATACCATTAAAATACCAAACGCCAACCTGAAAAAGGCCAGCGTTGCAGCATCGGTATACTGTTCAAAATATTTTTTCAGGGTGGGGTGCATGCTTAGTCGCCGTCGCCGTCTACATAATCAATAGGTATGCTAAGCGCCTGTAGCATGCTTACTTTTATGTTTTGTACTTGTTGCTGAAGCACATTATAAGTAGCCAGCATTTTGCTGTTATCATTTGTAACCTGCTCGCTAAAGCTATTGCTCAGGCTGTTGACAGCTGTAAAGCATGCTGTATACTGGTTATTAATTACGGTACTTAAAGGCTGGCCGTTGCCGGTAGCGTTTATAGCATCAAGATAGGCTTTAAGGCCCGGGCCGGTGGTGGCACTGCCAAAGTATTTACCGTTAAAAAAGTCCTGAGATGATTGTAGTGCCTCTGCAAGCAATGCTTTGCTTACATCATTTTTATAATACCCCTCAACATTTGCAGGATAGGTTAGCCCGTTACTAAAAATACCGGCAGGTATACCTACTTTAGGTGCGCGCACATCTTTTTCAAAGTTCTTTACAAAATTGTTGGTTATCTGGTTTACAGCACTGCTAACCGAGTTTCCGTTGTTTGCAACAAAGGTATCGCGGTAGCTACCATTCCAGTCGGCCACAATGGCATCGGCAGTTTGCTTAAGTCGGGTAACTACATTTGTAAGGTATTGCCTGCGGAGTGCGCTGTTGCTATAGCTTAAAACAATTCCGTTATCCGTATCGGCACCGCCGTCGTTAATAAGGTAATCAAGCCCCGGAAAGCCCTGTTTAGGGAACTGGTTGTATTGTTGCAGGTTGTAGCTGCCCGATGTTATGTTGGCTTCAATACCGGTTGCATCTGCAGGATAGGTATTACTGCTTTCTATAAAAAATAAGGTAGTGGCTTTACCAATGTCAAAAATACCGGTGTGCTGAAATGACTTGTAAGCATCAAGCCATGCGGTGCGAAGCGCAGCAAGGTTATTGGTATCGGGGGCTGCATTGAAGACTTCAGCCTTTTGAGATAGTATATTTACTTTAGCCTGATAATCAGTAAAAGTGGGTATTATTATGTTATCAGCCCAGCTGGTAAGCAGGGCATTTCTGTCATATCCGGCAGGGTTGGTGCCATCACTATCGTTAGAAGAACAGGCAATTGATATAACAAGTGCTACACAACTAATAGCAAGCAATACTTTTTTCATGCTTTTAAAAAATTTATGCAAAAGTAATACAAGACGCTGTTGCAATCTGTAACAATTCTAAATAATTTTTATTTATATAAATGTATTTAACGGTACTTTCTGTTTTTTGTTGGTTGATAATTAGTTGTTTGTCC
>JAZKDS010000466.1:1635-3951 GCA_040387455.1 Bacteroidota bacterium | reverse complement strand
AGTACTGAAATTTTCCATAATTTTAAATGTTTACCTAAAGTTACTAAAAGGCATAAACCTTATTTTACCAATTAGCAGAATTTTATGAATACCGTCATCATATTACTAATTGTAAGTTAAATATGACTTATGATAATGTCAAAAAATCATAAACGCTGTTTTAATTGCTATCTTTAGCTACATAAAAAAACACCCCTATGAAAAAGTTGAATTTACTTATTGCATTGTTTTTAGGCACGCTGCTAATGCTTACATCATGCAAAAAAGATGGCAAAGATAAAGCCGGTGCCAATACTGAGGTGCACGACCATGACGAAATTATACCCATTGATAAAAACCAGTTTGCTGCTTTTTTTAGCAAACACCCAGAATATAAGGCGTACGAAAAAGAGATAACGGAACTTTATGAAAAACACGACCATTATATATGGCACCAAAAACGTGGTTTTATAGAGCTGGCAGAGGTAATGTATAACCGTGTTAACCAGATAGGTGCCGAGGGTGTAACATCAAAGGTTCCCTATAAAAAAGAGCTTGATGAGCTTTTTGAAGACTCTGGCCGTGGCGAAAAACCCAGCGTAAATTCTGAACTGCTTATAAGTGGTATGTATTTTTACTATGCCGATAAGGTTATAGGTGGTCTTGATGCCGATAAAAGTAAGCAAACCGGCTGGTACCTGCCGCGCGAAAAGACTGATTATGTAGCCTATCTTGATACCCTGATGGAGGATCCTAAAAAGATAAATGGTGATAAATCTGAACTGTTTAGCCAGTATTTTAACCTTAAAAAAGGATTACAAAAATACCGTGATATACAAAAAAAAGGTGGCTGGGCAAAAATTGACTGGCCAGAGGGTACCAAAGCCATAAGCCCGGGCGATTCTTCTGTAACTGTTCAG
The DNA here is from genome assembly GCA_040387455.1 of Bacteroidota bacterium. Lineage (GTDB taxonomy): Bacteria > Bacteroidota > Bacteroidia > Flavobacteriales > Flavobacteriaceae > Flavobacterium. The sequence continues at coordinate 3,052 of JAZKDS010000466.1, read as the reverse complement.
CAGCTAAGGGCGCGCCTTACCGCAGAAGGCTTCCTGAAAAGCGACAGCAAAAGCAATAAATATGACGACGACCTTAAAAATGGCCTTACAGAATATGAAAAAAGGCACATGCGCGATTTTGACGGCAAAGTAACCGAAGGAATAGTTAAAGAACTAAATGTTCCTTTAGCCGACCGCATTAAGGCCATAACCGTAAACATGGAGCGTTGCCGTTGGGTAACCCCGGATATTGATACGCAAAAAGAATATATAGCTGTAAACATTCCGTCTTACAGAATGCGATACGTACGCGATGGCAAAATATTTATGACGAGTAATGTCGTAGTGGGTAAAGAACTTAACAAAACGGTAATATTCAGCGGGCAAATGAGCTACCTGCAGTTTAGCCCCTACTGGAACATACCCACAAGTATTGTTAAGAAAGAAATTGAACCCGGCATTGCTAAAAACTCTAATTACTTAGCACAGCACAATATGGAGTATTGGAACGATGGTAAAAACATAAGGCAAAAACCGGGCGGGCAAAACTCTTTGGGTAAGGTAAAATTCATGTTCCCTAACCAAAATAACATTTACCTGCACGACACACCAGCTAAAAGCCTGTTTAATAAAGACGACCGTGCCTTTAGCCACGGTTGTGTACGTGTAGAAAAAGCCCGCGAACTGGCCATTGCCATTACAAAAGACCAGGCAGGCTGGAGCGAAAGCAAAGTAGATGCAGCCATGAATGCCGGCAAAGAAAGTACCTTTAGCCTTAAGCGTAAAATACCGGTATACCTTACCTATTTTACCGCCTGGGCTGATGAAAACGGTAACGTTGCCTTTTTTGATGATATTTATGACAGGGATAACAGCCTTGCGAGCCTGCTGTATAAAAATTAAATTAGTTGAAGTTTCAGGCTTAAAGCCTACCTTAGCTCACCTTAAATATAACGGTAAACAAAAAAAACAGTCACACTTCGACAAGCTCAGTGTGACTGTTTTTTTTTAGCTAAACCTTGAACTTTAAACCCAGAATTAAAGTGCAAACGGATTAATACATTTATAAAAGCGTCGGGTATACATATCGCTGCCCAGCTCGCTTATAGTAACAGCCATTTCTTTGCCCGATGAGGCATGGATAAATTTAGACTTCATGCCATTTGCTTCGCATACAATACCCACGTGGCCTATGCTTTTAGTATCCCTATAACCATAAAAAACCAACACATCCCCTACCCTGAATTCTTCAGGCTTTAGTGCTTTGCCCAGGTTTTTGAACCCCGATGAGCTGCGGGGCAGTTCAATATCAAAATTATTAAATACAAAATTCACAAACCCGGAGCAGTCAAAACCCCTTTTAGGGTCAGATGATGCATAGCAATAAGCCGTGCCCATATATTTTTTTGCAAATGCCACTACCGAGTCGCGCTCAGCA
>JAZKDS010000466.1:685-1589 GCA_040387455.1 Bacteroidota bacterium | reverse complement strand
CTACTATTAAAAAGGTGTGTTGCAGTATTTTCATGTTGGCAAAGTTAACAAAAGCCATGCCTATAAAGATTTTAGGTTTAAAGTTTAACGTTTTTTTGAAGCTACTAAGCACCTCAGCCACTTAGCCCCCAAGCAGCTTCAAAAAAACCTTAACCTGCTTTTAACGCCCTGTTTACTAAGGTTGGGTAACTTTATGGTTCAACTAAAAGTTATCTGATATGAAAAATGCACTTACTGCCGAAACACACGTTACCATACATGCCCCTGCTACCAAAGTTTGGGAAGCCATTACAACACCGGAGCATATTAAAAAATACCTTTTTGGCACAACCGTAATGGCCGACTGGAAAGTAGGCGGCGCCATAAGCTATAAAGGGGAATATGACGGTAAACCTTATGAAGATAAAGGCACAATAAAAACACTTGAGCACAATAAAACATTTGCCTCTACCTACTGGAGCTCTATGAGTGGCAAAGAAGACAAACCCGAAAATTATAATCTGGTAACCTACGCTTTAGAAGAAAATGGCGACATTACTACCGTAACACTTACACAGGATAACATTGCCACAGAAGATGAAAAAGAGCACATGATAGCCAACTGGAACCACGTACTGGCCGAACTTAAAAATGTGGCAGAGGCTATATAAGCTGCTTAGCTACAAGCCACTAAGCTGTTTAGCATCTCAGTGGCTCAGCAGCTTCGTTAACAAAAACATCTTTAAGATGCTCTCTATACAGCAATAAATCTCTGGGTACATCGGCATTTTTCTCAATATCATGAAAATGCATTCCCGGCAGTGGCTGCATACCTGTAAAGGCATTCATCCTATGAAACCCAAACAACGGACCTTCGTCTACGCTCTTCTCCATAAAAAACTCGCCGGGCAGTGTAAACGCCTCT
>JAZKDS010000466.1:0-675 GCA_040387455.1 Bacteroidota bacterium | reverse complement strand
TTTAGGCGCATTCCACGATGTGGTTACCATATATTTACGGCCGTGCAGCGTGCCGCCGGTACCATAGTTTACAGTCGGGTTCTGGCGCGTGCGCCCATCGCTGTTATAAATACCTTTGGCATGGTCTTCGGTAAATACAACATCAATATATTTTTTAAAATTGTGGGGCACCTGAAACCACCATATTGGTGTATGATAAATAACAACATCGGCCCATACATATTTAGCCACCTCATCTACAGGATCATACCCATCATTAATATGGGTTATCTGCACTTCAAAATCAAGGTTACCACTAAAAAATTGTAAAGTCTGTTGGGCAATGGTACGGTTAAATGCCCCACCAGAATGTCCAAAATCCTGAGCACCGTTTATTATAAATATTTTTTTCATTTTATTTTCTTACATTTTATCCTGCAAATTTAAGGCGGACACATGTATTATAAAAATAACATAAATCATACCTTTGTATCATAATTATAATACTCAAAGCTCATGGTAAATTTAGAATGGTACCGTACTTTTAAGGCCATTTATAAAACAGGCACGCTAACAGGTGCTGCTACAGAGTTGTTTATATCGCAGCCCGGAGTTAGCCTGCATTTAAGTTCGCTCGAAAATTACACAGGCTATAAACTGTTTGATCGCAGCGGGCGCCGCATGGTGCCTACAGAG
>JAZKDS010000465.1:0-10451 GCA_040387455.1 Bacteroidota bacterium | reverse complement strand
AACCTTACCTCTATATACAGCTACATAGAAGGAAGGCTGGGCTACATGAGCTACAAAACATCGGCCATGATTTTCCTGATAAGCCGTACAATCGGGTCGGCGTTCAGGCTATATCTGGTGGTTATTGTATTGCAGCGCTATGTGTTTAACACTTTTAGCATCCCTTTTTGGGTAACGGTGCTCATTTCGCTACTTTTAATCTTTGCCTACACGTATAAGGGTGGCTTAAAAACCATAATTATTACCGATACATTGCAAACATTCTTTTTAGTATCATCAGTATTCCTTACCATTTACTTTATTTGCAACAGCCTTGATTTAGGCCTTGTGCAAGCCTTTGAAACCGTAAAGCAAAGCAACTACAGCAAGATATTTTTCTTTGAAGATTTTATAGGCAGCAAGTTCCATTTTGCAAAGCAAATTATTGGCGGTATGTTTGTTACCATTGCCATGGTAGGTCTTGACCAGGACCTGATGCAAAAAAACCTGAGCTGCAAAAATATAGGCGAAGCACAAAAAAACATGTTTACGTTTACATCGGTTTTTGTGGTTATAAACCTGTTCTTTTTAGGGGTTGGGGCGCTACTGTATATCTATGCAAATAATAACGGCATTGCTGTACCCACAGTAGACGGCGCACCACGCACCGACCTTCTTTTCCCGGAAATTGCCTTTAAGCACCTTACCATAATACCGGCTGTAGTGTTCTTATTAGGTCTTACAGCAGCCACATTTGCCACTACTGACTCGGCACTTACTGCCTTAACCACCTCTTTTTGTGTAGACTTTTTAGGCATGGATAAAGCCGAAAATCTTGCCAAAGCAGGTAATGTGCGCACCCGTCATTGGGTACATATCTCGTTTTCTATGCTAATGTTTGTGGTAATTATAATTTTCAACTCCCTTAACGACAAATCAGTAGTAAGTATGATTTTCAGGATTGCAGGCTACACTTACGGGCCGTTACTCGGGCTTTACAGCTTTGGCCTGTTTATGAAAAAACTTACTGTGCATGATGCCTTAGTACCGTTTGTATGCATACTTTCGCCGGCCCTTACTTATTTTATATCCACCTATTCAAAAAAATGGCTGGGCGGCTATGTTTTTGACAGCGAATTGATTGTTGTAAATGGGCTAATAACCTTTTTACTGCTGCTGGGCATCAGTAAAAAAGCCCCTGCTAATATTGGTTAATAGAAAGCATAACCAGCGTACAGCCTACCTCTATCTCAATATCATTTTCGCGCAAAAGCATATATAAATCAGGGTTTTCTGTACCGGGGTTAAATATTACGCGCTTAGGGCTTAACCCTACTATATAGTCATAATACTGCTTTTGGTTCATGGGGTTAAGGTACAGCGTAACTGTATCTACCCCATCAAATGAGGCGGCACCTTTTTCTACCCTAATACCATCAATATCATCTTCCCTCTTGCCCATAGCCACCACAGGGTGACCAAAACGGGTAAGCATTTTTACAGCTTTATAAGCATATCGGCTGGGCTCATTGCTTGCACCCATAACCAGTGTTTTTTTAGTTGCCATGGCATTATTTTTAAGTAAATATACCAAAACACAGCTTTTAAACCTGCATTTTAGGGTAACTATAACATTAATCGGTAGGTGTATATTCATAGTTATCAGGCAGCAGGTCACCCGCCCTTAGGCCGGCCATATAACCACTAAATACAATTGCAGTTATAGGAGAAAACAAACCTTTTTCGTCAATATAAAACTGGCGGTCGTTAAAGTTCATCACGGTTTGGTCAGATTTATTGAACAGGACTAAGTATTTAGTACGTGTGAAATCACGCTTTGGAGGGCCATTCAGGGCCTTGGGGCCAGCTACATAGTTAACACCCTGTACTTCGGGCACCGGCAGCGTTTTTAGTACCACCTTTTTATAATTAAGGCTATCGGTCATTGCAAAACAGCTGTCGGGCTCTACAGGTAGCTTATCTATATAGAGGTCAAAACCTTCTTTTTGCCACGTGTTGTTATACATAGCCTTCATAAGGTGAGCCGTAGACCCCCTATACGACTGTCTGCGCTTTTTATCGGCCGATCCTTTAGACGATACATCTTTAAAGAAAGTGGTTCCGGCATAAAAGCTCATGGCTATTTCATTCTCATCAAGGCTTTGTTTAAAATAGCCTACCTGAAATTCAGCCAATTCAAAATTTATATTGTACTGCAGCCTTTTATTGATAATACGTAACGGTTTTTTAGCTTCGGCATGTAATGTATTGGTTTGCCTGTCATAATACAGCACAATATCTTCCTCATTTTCAATACTGCACGAAGACCCGGCAGATGACGCTCCTAAAAACTGCTTCCTGAAAGCTTTAAGCATTTGCTTTCGGGTAAAAATGGTGCTTTTTTGTACAACAACCTCTTCAATACTTTCTGCCTCCTGCCTTAGCATTACCTTAACCTGGTGCTCATAACTGTACGGATCTGTAAGGATAAACTTTTCATAACCTATGCTGCTTACCACCATTTGGGTATTATACTTTTGGGGAGTAATAATCTTAAAAAAGCCTTTGGCATCGGTAGCCGCCGAAAAAGTAGTACCATCAAGATACACAAAAGCACCTTCTAACGGGTAGTTGCCCTCGGCATCATATACATATCCTGAAATTGTCTGGCTATACGCCAATGAAGAACACAGCAATACAAACAGCAGTAAAAATCTTTTCATTTCGGGGGGAGATATTGGTTATAACGGTATTAATCTACGCCTTGTGGGCGTTTACCGCTAAAGTAACGCAAGTTTTTAAAATGGCGTATCTTTATGTAAAAGATTAATTTTATGACAGGCAAGTCTCAAGCCCGCATTTATAAGTCGCACCAGCGCGGTCCTACTGAAAATGAAAACCAGCGTACACTTTCTACATTTAATTTTGAAGGCTACCAAAATGAAACCCGCGACACGTTTGGCACACTATGCGTACTTAATGACGAAACCCTGGCACCTAAATTTGAGCTAAAAAGGCAAGTGCCTCAAGGCATGCTAACCATAATTATCCCGTTAGTGGGTGGGGTGGAATATAGTACTGATAATGGCCTGTTTGAGGCTCTTACAGGCGAAGCGGCATTTATATCGGGTGGCAGCCTAAGCCTTAAAAACCCGTATGAAAGCGAGCTTATCAATTTTTTGTACCTGCAATTTAAAAGCAATACCACTGCTCCGCCAACCTCAGTCATAAACCTCGATGAGCGCAATATACTGCACGCCTTTATGGCCAATACTGGCATACACGGGGCCATGGGAATATTCACCGGTCGCGAAGAAGCTTTATACCGCCTTAAAAATCCTGAAAACGGCCTGTTTGTATTTATTATAAACGGCGCTTTTGAAGTAAAGGGACGCCTGCTGGAAGAGCGCGACGGGCTGGCACTTTGGGACACACCCGAAGCCGATATGGAAGCCCTTTCTGAAAATGCCATCATACTAATTCTTGAAGTACCGCTTGCCTGATTCAACTCTTAAAACCAACCATTTAACTTACTCCACTAATATCTGGTTTAACGGGCACACCATGTATATTACACATCAAAAGGCTGCTCTTGGGTAGCCTTTTCATATATCATTCTTAACGTTTAATTTTCCTTCTCTATACTAACGCCCAAGGCAAGCACATTGGGTATATAGTCACCGTTAAACTTATTCAGTATAACCAGTTTATATTCGCCTTTCACAAAGTTTAAATGCTCTTTTACAGGCATTATAAAGTCGCAAACATCACCGGCGCAATCACTCAGGCTATTGCCCTTGGCATCTTCAAGCTTTAGGTTAAGCAACACATGCTCTTGTTTACCATCCGGCGCTTGCAGCACCGCGGCAACAGGTACTTCTTTATACTGAGGTTCAAACACATGCGAAAAATGCAGATAGAGACCGGCATCCTTAACATCTTCTTTAATATCAATCTTAAAAGTCTTAGTATCGTTAAGCGCCCAGCGTTTATCAGGAAAGTCTTTAAAAGTCTCAGTAAAAACCACATCTTTTTTGTTGCATGATGCTAAAACAAACAGCAGTAACAGCACTAATACCTTTTTCATACGTAAAAATTAAATTAATATTTTATTATTATAGTTGGTAAATATTTAAACACAATTCAGTTTCAAAGAGGTGTCAAGCAAATTTAGACGAAAATTTAACACATCTATAATTCGCCGCACTAAAAAACCGGTTCACCTCAAATTTTAAAACACCGAAAATTACAAAACTATATTTGCTATAACAAAAACTAATTAACGATTAATGGAAAGGAAAGCATTCATTAAAAACAGCATAGGCTTTTTAGGCATGGCTGTAGCTGCACCATCTTTGCTTAAAGCAAGTGGTGTAATAGATAACAGGCAGGATAATGCAAATATGCTATTAGATGGATGCACAGTAAGTCCAACCGAAACAGCAGGACCTTTTCCTACTATAACACCGGCCAACTGGGTGCGCACTGATATTACCGATGGCCGCACCGGCATACCGTTTACCATTGATATTAATATAATGAACAAAAATGCCAACTGTACTGCCCTGCAAGACGCCATTGTAGATATTTGGCATTGCGATAAGGACGGCAACTACAGCGAGTATGGCGGCAGCGGCATGCAGGCTACTAATTACACATCAGTACACTTTTTACGAGGCAGACAAACCACTAATACAGAAGGACTTGTAAGTTTTGCTTCTATTTTTCCGGGTTGGTATAGCGGCCGGGCTACACACATACACGTGCATGTATATAAAAGCACAGGGCAATCTTTGCTTATAACCCAAATATCTTTCCCGGAAGGCACTAACAGTGCTGTGGCACAGGTAAATGCTTCCACCGCAAATGGCTATACTAAAGGGATGAACGGCTATACCTATAACGCAAACGACAATGTATTTAATGATGACAGCACAGGTGCCGAACTGGGCTCTGTGAGCGGTTCAGTAGACGATGGCTTTGCCCTTACCCACACTATTTACCTAAGCGGTCCAACGCTGGGCATAGGCCAGCTGGAGCAGCAGCAATACAAGCTGGAGCAAAACTATCCTAACCCGTTTACAGATGTTACTACTCTGCCACTTAACCTGCAGTATGACAGCGATATAAACCTAACAGTATTCGACCTTCAGGGCCGTAAAGTATATACCGCATTTAATGGCAACATGGTTGCAGGAGAAAACAACATTACTCTGAACCGAAACAACTTAAGCGCAGGATATTATCTATATAAAGTAAGTATAAAAAACCAGAACGGAAGTTTTGAAGAAAGTAAAAAAATGTTGGTTAAGTAAAGAGTTAATTGCATTTTTATTGTTGGTTATTTGTATATTTGAAGAGAGAGGGTGGTTCCCTCTCTTCTGCTTTTAAGCACTTTAAGTAAATAAATTATGCCCCATACTAAAATTCGCCTGGCCTATAGGGTGGTTATAGATAACACCGTCACACAAGCCTGGGACCGCTATATTTTTGAAGACACCTACCGCGAATACCTCATGCAGCACCAGCTTTTCAACAACAAAGAGACCCCAAAGGCTACCTTTAGGGAATTACTTTCTGAAAACCCCAAGGCAGAGCAGCTTCATTTCCTTACAGGTATGGCCGCCGAAAGCTATGTAAACCAGCTTAAAGGACAATTTTACCGGGTAGCCGATGTGCTGGGCAATACCTTCTTTCCGTTTACCGGATACCGCTTAGATATAGTAAACACTGATAGTAACGATATAACACGCCACAAAGTGGGTATTACGTTTTACTCGCCATTACTAACCTACATGGGCATTGTAAACAACTGTTATTTAGTATCTAAAGATACATCAGCAGGTAATCCGGGACATGAAACCATCATGTTTGCAGTACAGCCGCAATTATCTGTATGTTATTATGAAGACGGTAATTTTAATACTGCAAAGCAGGAGCCATCATAAAAATCTTACCTTTACAGCACAAAACCAAGCTTATGGAACTTTTTACCTACGTTTTTGCCGCCTTGTTTTCAGTAATTAACCCACTTGGGGCAGTGCCTATTTTTGTGGCTCTTACGCAAAACGACACCGTTAAAGAGCGCCAGCGCATCTCCTTCTGGGCAGCCGTTAACGTGTTCATTATTTTAGTAGTATCCTTTTTTATTGGCCAGTATGTGCTCGATTTTTTTGGCATAAAAATAGAAGCCCTCCGCATAGCCGGGGGCTTTATCATAGTAAATTCGGGCTTTGCGCTGCTCAACAGCCGCTTTAGCAAAGGCCGAGGCGTAAACAAAGCCGTTGAAGCCGATGCCCAAAAACGTAACGACATAGCACTTACACCTTTGGCCATACCCATGCTGGCAGGCCCGGGCTCCATATCGTTCTTAATCGCTATGTACCAGGATCTAAAGTCATTACCCGATCAAATTATTGCTGTAGGCGCTATGGCAGCCGTTGCACTTACCATTTACGTTATTATGAGGAGTGCGCATTACCTATCGCGCATTTTAGGGGCATCGGGCATTGTGGCCATTTCGCGTATCATTGGTTTTATCATCATAGCCATTGGTGTTCAATACATTATAAGCGCTGTACTGATAATTTTAGAGGGTATTAATTTTAAATAGCCTACTTTTTAATGTGGTCTACCTTTCATTCTGCCACATGTTGCAGGCTCTCTTAAAGCCTAAAATATATTAAGCAAACCCGTGGATAACAGCACATAAAGTATTTTCAGTAGTTTTACAGTACATTTACAGCGCCTGAAAGCGGGCACACCGGTACTTTTGATTAACGCTAATGAACAACATGCAGGCCTTTTACACACTAAAACAAGCTATACTGGATAAGTACCGGATCGATTTCCCCTATTATACCGGTGATATACAAGGGTTTGGCAACAAAGAGATTGCACAGCTTATAGACCTTGTTGAACAAAACTGCCACGAACGCGTTAGCGAAAAATGGGTGTACACTCACCTTAAGCCATTAGAAAACAGCAAATTACCAAGGCGCGATATGCTCGATATTTTTAGTAAATGGGTGGGGTATGCCGGCTGGGAAGAATTTCTGTTTAAGAACAGAAAAACTGAAGGCCATACCATTGAAAATAAGGCACAAATTACCCGCAAACCAACTGTAAATAAGGCACTTATATCCATAGGTATAACAATGTTCTCGGCAGTTGTATCCATATCTGTAGCGTTGTTTGTAGCCCTTAAAAAAGATACCGCAACCGTTTGCCTCAAGGACAGATATACCCAAAAACCCATTGATACTGAAAAGATTACACTACTTTTATTAAAAGATGGTAAAACCAAAAAGCTCACGGGTACGGATGGCTGTTATGAACTAAAATTTAAAGGTGACACAGCCAAAATCGCTATACAAAGCGCCTACTATAAACCTGATACACTTATAGTTACATCAGACGCAGACCGTTTCGAGTTTGACTTGCAACCCGATGACTATGCCATGATGTTACGCGCCTACATGAACGGCAATGTGGCCGACTGGCAAAAACGCCGCAAACAATTGGCTGACATTATTAGCGAAGACGCTGTAATTCAAGAGATTATGTTTGAAGATATTGGTGTAGAATTCCTTAATAAAGAGGAGTTTATAGCTAAGGTAACCACCCCGGTAAAAGCCATAAAAACCCTTGAGGTTGTGGAAGTTAAATATGAAGGCGATAAAATAATCTCGCTTAAATACATCCAGAAATAAAATGAAACACCTGATTATCATATTATTAGCAATCACCACACAGCTCTCTGCACAAAGCGTGCAGCAAAGCCCCGCCCCTCTTTCGGCAAAGCAAAATGCCGCCTATGAGGCCAAGGCTCAAAGCAAGGTAGCCGAGTTTTACAGCTACCTGGAACTGCTTACCGACCCAAAGGGTAATGCCGAAATGAAGCAACAAGCCCTTGAATCAGCCGATAAGCTATTCATTACCAACACAATATCCGATAATATTTTGGAGACAAAAGCATCCGGTGTGCCTATAGCATCCCTATTACAGTCCGCCAAAGGGCAGCAAAAAAAGCACAGTTTTGAAATTCAAGACTTTAGTATTCAGGTTATTAGCGATAGCCCTGCCAAAAAAGAGTGGCAAATGACCTACAAGCTCCTTAAAAACGGTAAACCATTAAATATCATTCAGTTATTTTTCATCGTTCAGGAAGACAAAAAATTTGGCAACACCACAAAAAAAGTGACCAATACCTACCTTGGAGCTATTACCATAAAATAAGATTTATCTTACTCTTGAACCAAATTTTAACGCTAACTATTCACAATTGGAGTTCAGAATCGCTTAATTTTTGCAGTTATTTTTCAGGAGATAAAAACACCTCAAAAAATAAAAATCCGGCACCAGAATTTTGGTACCGGACTAATCTGATTTTTTTAGGATTCTGCCTTCGACAGGCTCAAGCTGACTATCGTTTACATCCATCGGAGTGAAGTCATACTGAGCTTGTCGAAGCATATTCATAAACCTGTAATTCTCAACTCTTAACTGTTTACAAACCCCACAGCAACCGTATTATTGGTTTGGGTATCTATAAGTATAAAGGCCCCATTGCCCCTGTTAGTAGCAAAGCTATCCAGGAATAACGGCGTAGCGGCTTTAAGCTGCACTTTTGCAATATCATTTAGGGTAAGCGATGACGATTCATACACCGCACCCGGGTTTTCCGGCGGAATAATAGCATCAATGCCCTGAAGCTTGCATACAGCAGTACGCGTGCCCGCCTGTATAAGGTAGCGGCCGCCCACATTTGCAGGCTTTTCATCCATCCATACCAGGGTAGCGCTTATGTCTTTGCTCAAGAGAGCATCATCAGGTTGTTTAACCAGCATCATGCCGCGGCTTATATCAATATTATCCTTTAGGCGCACCTGTATCGACTCTCCGGCTGAAGCCGAAGCCAATGTAGTGGTAAACTTGCGTATCTCAACCACTTCGCTGCTCAGGCCGCTGGGCAGTACCGTAACAGCGTCGCCCACCGCCAATGCACCGCTGATAATGCGGCCGGCATAGGCCCTGTAATCAGTAAACTCCTGGTTTTGCACGTGCAGCACCTGTTGTACATCCATCCTGAAATCAGTTTCGGCAGCAACATTAGGTTCAATGCTGTGCAGTATGCCACTCAGGCTTTCGCCTTTGTACCAGGGTGTATTTTGAGAGGCATGCACCACATTATCGCCTTTAAGCGAACTGATGGGCAGCACGTACAAATCTGGCATATAGCCAAAACCCGCCGTCATTTTATTGATATCGGCAGCAATGCTCAAAAATACATCTTCGCTATAGTCTACCAAATCCATTTTATTAATACAGAACACAACCGTTTGCAACCTCAGTAGGCTGCTTATAAAGTAATGCCTGTGTGTTTGCTCCAGCAAGCCTTTTCGGGCATCAATTAGTATAATAGACACCTCGCTGTTGCTGGCACCCGTAACCATATTGCGGGTATATTCAACATGGCCGGGGCTGTCGGCAATAATAAATTTTCGGGTATCGCTGCTAAAGTAAATGTGCGCCACATCTATGGTTATGCCCTGTTCGCGCTCGGCAATAAGGCCGTCGGTTATAACCGAAAAATCCAAATCGGCCAGGCCCTTCTCGCGCGTTTTGCGCTCAATAAGTGCCTCCTGCTCAATAGTCAGCGCATGGCTGTCGTTCAAAAAACGCCCTATCAGCGTGCTTTTGCCGTCGTCTACACTACCGGCAGTATTTATACGTAGTAAATCCATAGTTTTTCATTTAAGCTCCTTAGCTGCTGAGCTTCTGAGTCGCTGAGCTGTAAGCCCGGATTGTTTAGTAAGTTTAATTATGCCTCGTATCAGGAGTAGTCATGATGAAGCTATCTTGCTAAGCAGCTTAGAAGCTAAGCAGCCTAGTAGCTTTCTTAGAAATATCCCCCTTTTTTGCGCTGCTCCAGGGCGGCCTCGCTGCGCTTATCGTCTATACGGGCACCGCGCTCGCTTGATTTAGAAGACTTGTTTTCATACAAAATATCCACAATTGCCGAGGCCTCGCTTACAAAAGCAGCCGTACAGGTCATATCGCCCACGGTTCTAAAGCGCACAATGGTTTCTACAATCTCATCGTTATCTACCAGGTTAAGGTGTTCGCTCCAGGCCAAAAATGCCCCATCGCGTTTCACCAGCTTCCGCGGATGCGCAAAATATATGGTAGGCAGGCCTATGCCCTCCTGGTTAATGTAGTTCCACACGTCTTCCTCGGTCCAGTTGCTAATCGGGAACGCCCTTACGTTTTCGCCAAAGGCAATCTTACCGTTAAAAATATTGAATAGCTCCGGGCGCTGCTTTTTGGCATCCCACTGCCCAAAATCGTCACGTACAGAGAAGATGCGTTCTTTGGCACGGCTCTTTTCTTCGTCGCGCCTTGCCCCGCCCATACAGGCATCAAAGCCAAATTCCTCAATGGCATCCAGCAGCGTAACGGTTTGCAGCGCG
>JAZKDS010000464.1:0-5740 GCA_040387455.1 Bacteroidota bacterium | reverse complement strand
TTCAAAACGGTTGTAGTTACTTATGGCATAGCTAACGCTTCCGCTGGTGCGGCTGCTGCCATAGCTGCGGTTGCTGTCATCATAAATACGGATATCACCCACCGGGTGAATAAGGTATTTTGTGCCATCCATATGTACCGGCAGGTCGGCCACTTTAATCTGGGTGCTGTCTTTGCGCGGCTCCGGCCCTTTTTTATCAGAGTAGATAACTTTAGGCTTCGGCTTTTCTTCCTCTTTACAGGCATTACATAAAAGGGCTGTAAAGGCAAGGGCTAATAGGGCGGCTTTTTTCATTTTAATATGGAGATATAATCCCAAAAATACGCAAAAAGTTTCAATTATTAAATCTTCGCAATCAGCTTAAGGCTAAAAACGCGGCTGGTTAAATAGTTAGGTACACCATACTGGCTTTTGGTATCTACATCGCGCACCCAGGTGTTTGTAATGGCATTAAGGTTGTTAAACAGGTTAAACAACTCAAGGCCAAGAGAAAGCTCTTTAAACGGCTGCAGCCATTTAGCATCCGATTTATTTTTGAGGTTATTACCCACAAATACATAGCTAAAACCGGCATCTACGCGGCGGTAGTCTTTAAGCCTTGTCTGGTAGTCATAACTATCGGCATAGGATGGCGAACCACCCGGCAGTCCGGTATTGTACACCAGGTTAAGGTACATTTTAAGGTTTTCTATAGCCGGCATATAATCCTGGAACAAAAGTCCAAATTTCAGCCTCTGGTCAGTAGGGCGGGCAATATAGCCCCTGTCGTTAATATTCTCTTCGGTCTTCATGTATCCAATGCTTACCCATGAGTCGGTTCCCGGCACAAACTCGCCGTTAAGGCGCATATCAAAGCCATAGGCATAGGCTACGGCATCGTTATTGGCACGGTATCTTATACGTACGTTTTCGAGCGTATAAGTATTTACGTCGTCCATTTTTTTGTAGTATGCCTCGCTAACCAGCTTAAAGGGCCTGTCCCACATTTTAAAGCTGTAATCGTTACCTGCCACAATATGTATAGAGCGCTGCGCCTTTACATTAGGCCGCACCATACCCAGCGAGTCGCGCAGTTCACGGTAAAACGGCGGCTGGTAGTACAAGCCTCCCGAAAGACGGAAAAGCATATCAGTTTCCTCCCAACCCGGTTTATACGCAAGCTGTGCACGTGGGCTTATTACCACCTGGCTGTCTCCATCGGGGGCGTTTTGCTGCGATACCTGCCACTGGTGGGCACGCACGCCGGCATTCATATACACCTCGCCATCGCCCAGGCTGGCCTTGCGGCTCCACTGCACATAGCCCGAAAGGCGGTTAATCATTACAAAATTTGTAGACCTTATGTTTTGATACGGCACTAACGGCCCCGTGTATGGGCTGTAAGGCTGGTCGTTACGGTTAAAATCGAGTATTGGCGGGGTTAAAGAAAAACCGGATGAGTCTACAACCTCCCACTCCAGCAACCTGTCGCGGATGTCTTCGCGGGTATATTTAAAGCCCCACTCAATATTGTTATCTCCTATGTCATGGTAACCTTTAACTTCTGCATTAGCAATAAGGGCATCAAGGTTGTTACGCGCATGCGTAAGCTGAGAGCCTACACCGCGGGCAAACTGTATATCGCCATAGGTATCAGAAATGGGGTTGGTATCTACCTCGCCCAGCGAGTACTGTGCCAAAATATCAAAATACTCCTGCTCCTGGGTGTGATACACCGAGCCAATAAATTTAAGTTTAAAGGTGTCCGATACTTTATAATCGGTAGTAAAGGCGCCAAAAAAGGTTTTATACTCATCTTTTTCCTGCCCTTCATAAAATATCTGCAACGCCTGCGGACTATCTATAGTCCCAAAATTGGTTTGGCGTGTAAGCGGCTGGTAGTGGTAAATATTTTGCGATATGTTGCCTAAAAAGCTAAACTCCAGCCTGTCGTTAGGGGTAAATGTAACATAAGCCTGTACATCGGCAAAAGTGGGTTTAAAGTTGGTTTCAGTTTGCTGGCTGTTTACCAAAAGGCTGTTATCGCGGTAGCGCGCACCTATAATGCCGCTCCATTTTTTGTTTTTGCTTACATCTTCCACAGTAAGGCTTCCGCCCAAAAAGCTGGCCTCAAGTGCGGCTGCAAATTCTTTTGGCTTACGGTATTTAATATCCAGTACAGATGATAATTTATCGCCATACTTGCTCTGGAAGCCACCGGCCGAAAACACAATATTATCTACCATGGTGGTATTGGTAAAGCTCAAACCCTCCTGCTGCCCGGAACGGACAAGAAACGGCCTGTAAATTTCGATATCGTTTACATACACAAGGTTTTCATCAAAGTTACCACCGCGCACGTTGTAACCGGTACTTAGTTCGTTGTTATTATTAACGCCCCCAAAAGTCCTTAATATGGTAGCAATATCCTGATTGGCTCCCGGTATCCTGGTTACCAAATCGGGTGAAATGGCTGTAAGCCCCTGTGCCGCACGCTTATCTATTTTATCAATAACAATAGTATCAATAGTAGTACTGCCTGTTAACATTTTCGAATCAAATTCAAAAGTCTGCCCATAATTAAGCTGTACTCCGCCTATAACGGAAAGTTTAAAGCTTATATGGGCAAAATAAACATCTACAGGGGTATTTGCCGGCAGTACTATCCTATAAACACCATTAGCATTAGTAACCACTTCTGTACGGCTATCGTTCAGGTCATAAAAAACGCTTACTCCTTCAATGGGCTGATTTTTTTCATCAATCATCACTCCAAACATAATGGGTTTTTGCTGTGCAAAAGCCACGGTACAAAAAAGTAAAAGAGTAAATGTGAAGAGCTTATTTATCGTTTTCAACAGGGGTTGTATTTTGTGTTCTAAAAAAATGCGTTTCAAAGGTAGTACTATTTCCTACACTATCGGTAACCACAACTTTTAAATCGTTGCGCCCGTTGGCCACTACCCCATCACTAAAATTATGGTATATAACGCGGGTTTTGTAATCATAGTGCATCAATATCCACTTTCCGTTAAGGTAAGCATCATAGGAGGCTATACCGCTCAGGTCGTCGCTTATTTTAAAGCTGAATGTTTTATTGGCTGTCAGCCACTTGCCTTCGGCAAAGCTAGGGCTTACAATTTTTGGCGCATTATTATCCTGCATCAGTTTAAAAGTGCCCAGCATTTTTACCTTGGCAGTAAGGTGGCCATCTACAATAGAGCTTGAGTTGTAGCTAAAGTGGTTGCCCGATACCCCGCCTATAAACGTTTTTTTAAGCTTGGCCTTATCTATACCGGTAACATCAAACGAAACCGTAATGGGGCTGTGCACCGGCATAGAGGCATCATGCAGGTACAAAACAGAATCTTTAACATTAAAGTCCATATAAAAATCTTCATAAAAAGCATGTGCCGGTATAAATACCGAAACGTTGTTCTTGGTATAGTTGTTATCGTTGGCGCTCTTTACAAAATAAGGGGTAACATGCATAGGCTCGGTTGCTTTACCGGGTGCCTCGTTATAATTTACACTGCCATTTACAATGGTCTTGTTACCATGAAAATCACTCACCTCTATCTTAAAAGTGCTGGTACTGCCCTCTTTTATGGCATATTGCCCGTTAAGCTTGTTGTGCTTTAACAGCGATAGCTCATAAGGCGTGCGCACAAACAGCTTTTGGTAACGCTGACCGGTTTTGTAGTAGCGCGGATAATCTATCAGGTTGTTTACATAACGGCTTTCTTCAAAGGCAAAGCTGTCAAAAGCATAGCTAAAGTGTGGGGCATCGTTAAAAAACTCTTCTATTTTATAAATACCATTGTTACCTGTACTGCCTACAGATTTATCTGTGGCATTTATGGCAAAGCCAATAGTACCTTTAGCCTCCAGTTTATCGGCCTGGTAAGAACCGTCGGCCTGTTTTTTAAGGGTAATGGTAATAGGGGTTTTAGAGCCGTTTATAACAGCATCATCGCTTATGGGGTAGGCCACCACGCCATAAATGGTCGGTACCTTATCATCTTTCATTTTTTTACTAAGGCCAAAAAGCAGCGGATTGATAATCATCTCCGTTTTAGTATCGCGGTACTCAAAATGCAGGTGGGGGCCGCCACTGCCGCCCGTGTTGCCACTGTAGGCCACAATCTGGCTTTGCTTTACAGGCAGTTCGCCGGGCTTAGGAAAAACCTCTATCTCAAAGCTCTTTTTTTCGTACTGAATTTTGCGCACATACTCTTCTATACCCGGTCCATAAGCACTAAGGTGCCCATAAAGCGTGGTAAAACCATTAGGGTGCTCTATATATAGTGCGGTACCATAACCATAGCTGCTCACTTTTATACGGCTTATATAGCCATCTGCGGCAGCATACACGGGGTATCCTTCTTTTTGATTGGTCCTAAAATCAAGCCCGGCATGAAAGTGATTGCTACGCAATTCTCCAAAAGTGCCCGATGCATGCACAGGCAAATCCATAGGCGAACGGAAGTAATCCTGTGGGTAAGGGCTTTGCGCCGAAAGCGTTACGGTAAATAGTACTAATAGCAGGTGAAATCTCATTGGGCTAAAATAAAAAAAACATGTAAAAAAACAGCGCGCTTTGGCTTAATCTTATAACTATTTACATTACAAAATATTACGAAAATCCGAAAAAATGTTGCATTTTTTACCTGTACCCCTTGTTTGTATGTAAAGTAATATTAACTTTGTAAAATCATGTAATGAAAACCGGCTGGTATGGGCGCATTGTCTGAAATTGTTGATGCTCTTGAAAGTAAGCTTGAAAAGCTGGCACATAAAATGGCCACGATTGAGCACGCTAACAAAGAACTGAGCAGTGCAGCAGCCCGCCAGCAAACGGCCATAAGCACGCAGGCAGAAGAGATTGCAGCGTTAAAGCAGCAAAATGAATCGCTTAAAATAGCCAACTCATTACTGGGCAGTGATGACAACAAAAGGGAGACAAAACTCAAGATAAATTCATTGATACGCGAAATTGATTATTGTATAGCACAACTTTCTGAATAGGGAGCAATGGATGAAAAACTGAAAATAAAGATATCAATTGCCGACAGGGTATACCCGTTAACGGTAGATCCGTCGCAGGAAGAGGGCCTTCGTGCCGCTTCTAAAAAAATTGATGCCATGATAAAACAGTTTGAAGAAAGCTATGCCGTAAGGGATAAGCAGGATGTACTGGCCATGTGCGCATTGCAATTTGCAGCACAGGTAGAGCAAAAGCAGATAAACACATCTGCCGAAGCCGATGATACATCTATAAGGCTACAACAGCTTGATGAAAAAATGGGTAATCTCCTTTAATACAATTAAAACACGTTCTTAAACATAGCATAATACTGCCTGCATTAGCACATATTTGATAAACTTAACACCAATTTTTTAAATGGGCGAATCGCCACTACTATAGCACGCTGCCTCGTCGCAGATCCTTGAACAGTGGGTTAGCCTAAAACTTGTTTTTTTCGAGTTTATACAATTTTTTTCTGATGCAGGCTTTTTTTATATACATACAACAACAATTAAAACACACATGGACAACTTATTATTTATAATTATCGGTGTGGCAGCCGGAGCAGCGGTAGCCTTTGCTATTGCAAAAATGATGGAAAAAAAAACAGCATCGGGCGTACTTGCAGATGCTAAAAAAGAAGCTGCCATAATACTTAAAGACGCTACCAACCAAGGCGAAAACCTTAAAAAAGAAAAAGAGCTAAGAGCTAAAGAAAAATTTCTTGAACTT
>JAZKDS010000463.1:0-11379 GCA_040387455.1 Bacteroidota bacterium | reverse complement strand
TTATTAATAAAATGCCAAAACATGATATCTTCACTGGTATTTTAGTGGCTCTTATTACTATATTTTTACACAACCTGGCACTGGCAGTACTTATTGGCGTAATAATCTCGGCGCTGGTTTTTGCCTGGGAAAGTGCAAAACGCATACGCGCCCGAAAATTTATTGATGCTGATGGTATTAAATATTATGAGATATACGGCCCGTTATTTTTTGGATCGGTTACTGCTTTTAATGACAAATTTGAGATAGCATCAGATCCTGAAAAGGTAGTTGTAGACTTTAAAGAAAGCCGTATAAGCGATATGTCAGGCATTGAAGCGCTAAATACATTAACGCGAAAATACCGCGAAGCCGGCAAAGAACTTACACTAAAACATCTGAGCCCCGATTGCAGGAAACTATTACAAAATGCCGAAGGTGTTATAGAAGTAAATATACAGGAAGACCCCGCATATAACATAGCTGTAGACCAAATTTAGTTGCCAAATTGCGTGTAAAATCGTAAATTTACAGCTATGACAAAAGCCATTAACCTTACCGTATTCAAAAAGTTTTTTAGCTCATCTACAGCCGGCGGCATATTACTGCTACTATGTGTTGTTATATCTTTAACCATAGCAAACACGGGGCTTGCTAATGGGTTTGAGGGCCTGCTACAAACACCGCTGGGTTTTGAAAACGAAGGTATACAATTGCGCTACCCCCTTATACTCTGGATAAATGATGGCCTTATGGCTATATTTTTTCTGTTGGTAGGGCTTGAAATTAAGCGCGAAATTGTAGAGGGCGAACTCTCATCGGTAAAGTTAGCAGCACTACCCGTACTGGCAGCTATAGGCGGCGTTGTAGTACCGGCAGTAATCTATTCGATATTTAACCATAATAGCACAACAACTGCTGCTGGCTGGGGTATACCCATGGCTACCGACATAGCATTTGCACTGGGTATACTTTCATTATTAGGTAACAAAGTGCCTACACGCCTCAAGATATTTTTAGCAGCACTTGCCATCGTAGACGATTTAATGGCCATATTAGTTATAGCCATATTCTATTCTACAGAGCTTCACTTCATATACCTTGGCTATGCAGCCGGTGTAATGGTGTTGCTTATAATCTTTAATCGCATGGGTATAAAAAGCCTTTGGTGCTATATACTCCCGGGTATTGCCATGTGGCATTTTATACACCACAGCGGCATACATGCTACCATTGCTGGTGTACTTACAGCTTTAACCCTGCCTACAACACCAGATGCTACAGAGTCTCCTCTTGAAAAACTGGAGCACATGCTATCTAATCCGGTAAACTTTATAATTATGCCCATTTTTGCCATTGCCAATACAAACATTACGTTTGAAGCCGGAATGAGCCAGGGCTTGATAAGCAACATGGGTATGGGTATATTATTAGGATTATTTTTAGGCAAGCCTATAGGCATATTTGCCATGAGCTGGCTATCGGTAAAACTAAAGCTTGCACAGCTACCCGCCGGTGTAAACTGGAAACACGTTTTTGGTTTAGGGTTATTAGGCGGAATAGGTTTTACAATGTCAATTTTTATTGCACTACTTTCACTAAACAAGCCCTGGCTTCAGGCCGAGGCCAAGTTTGCAATTTTAATAGCATCAATACTATCAGGCATGGCAGGCTATCTGTTTTTGAGCCTTTATAACAAAAGAAAAAGGCCAAAGCCTAAGGTTTTCTAAAAAGTACGGCATCTGTTACGGATAGCCTTTTATTTAACCAGTTTTTAAATTTAGCCTCATCATCCTGCTTAAGCGGTTTAGAACTGGTATATAATATACCGGTTGCATGAGCAAGGCTGTCTTTTACCGTGGCAAAGTTATGATTAGATATTGATATCGACGTTATTTCAGGAAAAAGCGCAACAGCCTCCTGAAGCAGCTTTTTATTATCAAACACATTTTTGGCAAGCTCTTTTTCCAGTTGCATAATCTTTACATCTTTCTGGCTTACTTCATTTTCATTGCTTTTTATGCGATTTAATATATCCCCTTTAAAAGCATTAAACCTATCAGTAGTGTCCTGCCTTATTACAAGCAGGGAGCCTTTAAGATACTTGTTTGCTGTTATCTTTGTTTGCATAGAATCAATTTCGGCTTTGGTAAACCTTTTAGATAATGTAGCAAGCTCAATGCGTTTTGGCACTGTATTAAAATCAGTTTTTTTATACACTACCGTAAAACCTTTTTGAGAAAATTCAGCATCTATAAAGCTTTCGGTATTTTTTTTAAACTGCTGTTCACGATATAAGGAATATGCCAGATAACTACTTGGCACAAGCATAACGATTATAAGTGCCCAAACTGCAAACTTAACCTGCTTTTGCTGGCGTTCGTTCACCTGTTTTTTTGCCGGGTATTTAAGGTATTTAATTATTAAAAACGTTGCTATACCGATAAACACACAATTAATACAATACAAATAAAAAGCACCTGCAAAATAAGACCATTGCGCAGTAGCAAGACCATAGCCGGCGGTACATAATGGTGGCATCAAGGCTGTAGCAATGGCAACACCCGGTATAGGGTTACCTTTTTCTGCACGGGTAACTGCAATTACCCCTACTAAACCACCAAAAAATGCAATAAGTATATCATAAATATTAGGAGCAGTACGTGCCAAAAGCTCTGACTGTACATCTTTAAATGGGGAGATTAAAAAATATAAGGTAGATACAGATAGACTTACAACAGTAGCTATTAACAGATTTAATAACGATTTTTTTAATAATGAAAAATCAAAAATTCCAAGAGCAAAACCAGCCCCTACAATTGGGCTCATTAAGGGCGAGATAAGCATCGCACCAATAATTACAGCAGTTGAATTTACATTTAATCCTACAGAAGCTACAATAATGGCACATGCTAATATCCAGAGGTTTGCACCTTTAAAAGTTACATTACCAGATATAGTGTCAAGAGTTTTTTGCCTGTCATCTTCACCCTCTCGCAGGTTAAAAAGATTTTTTATACCGCTCATAATAGTTAAATTGTTATATCGATGTTTTAAAAGTAAAATATACGATATATTTCAATCAAACAAATGTTAACAAATTAGATATATACTAAAGCATGTATTAAGATTTTGTCAAAAATTACATTCAAAAATTAAATTATCCCTTTTTCGCATTAATACAGTCTTAAAACATAAAAGCAAATACGGTTTTTTGACTAATTTAGCCAGCAAACACACCATTATGCCATTATTTCCAGAACTAACTTTAATCATTTTGCTCTTTGCCAGCCTGGTCATTTTCCTGCTGGTAAAATTTTTTAACAGCAGGCCTAATTACAAAAAGAAACGGTTCGAACTGCTTGAGCGATTTCAGGCGTTGCGTATCAAATCTAAAACACTGCAGGAAACTCTTACTCAGCACATCTTATCTAGTGATGCTAATAAGAAGCCAATAGATGAAGATGCATCTTTAACCTATGGAGAGTATTTTAAATACCTGCAAAAAAACCATATTCAAAACCTTTCGGATAAAGAATATGCCAAGCTTAAAAACACACACAACAGGCTGCAGCAAATAAAAGCATCTGACATGCTCGAAGAGCAGGAAATGCGTTTAGCAGAAGCCGAAAAAAAATTAAACGGAATTTTATAGCTTAACTTTTGGCGCTGAGTGGGCAATGATATTTGAAGTATCATAGCCGCCAAATTTTTTAATATAGCTTTTAAGCGAAGTGCCAAAACCATCACGGAAACCCCTTTTTCCGTTGCTATGTAAAAACTTTTTAACTGCATCTGCACCGGCAAGGTGTGCTGCAGCTAAAATGCCGCTTTCAGTAACCTTAACTCCGTTAATAATTTTGCCTTCATACTTGGCAATTTCTTTACGCAGTTCAAATTTATTTTTTGACAGCAATGCTTTAAAAGCACGTTCCTGTAAGGCTGGAGTATTTAAAAAAGTAGTAGTATTATATATACCAAGGGCACGCAAAGCGCTTTTGCCAAACTGGTATTTACCCATATAGCCATAACGGCTTACAAGCTTATAAAGGCCTTGCGACTCTTTAATGCCTACAGCCTGCTTAAAGCTCATATATGTTTTTTTTCCTGTAAAGGGTAAAAAAAAGCTGGCCTGATCGGCTTCAGCTTCGGTAGGTACGGTGTAGTGTGTAATCTCGTTTTCTGCAAGATGAAAGCCTTCAATCTTACCAAACTGTTTTTCGGCTTTGGTTTTAAAACCTGTGCTTACTATTGTAATAAAAAGGCTAAGCCCTAAAAAGTATATCCATTGTTTTAACATGTAGTTTTATTTCTCATAACCTGTCACCTTATGAATTTCACCGAGGCAAAGATACTAAAAAACAGCTATTGATTTACAGCACGTTAGCAACAAAGGTAACTTTAACTTTACTTTAAGAGGCATTATTGTTACAAAAAATTGATGTAAACGCTATAAAACAAGGCACTTACAAGAGTCACATAAAATTCTTATTAAAGCGCATTTTTTTATAAAAAAAATGCCCGCTGAAGTCATTTCAGCAGGCAAAAATTATTTAAAATGTAAGTTTTTACTTCTTGATTCCCATCTTATCTACCCATGCATGATACTTTGCACTGTTGGCACTATGTTGTGCTTCGGTAACGGCAAATTCATGGTAGCCAAAGTTAGTTACACTGGCACAAAAATAAATGTAATTGTGTTTTTCAGGGTTTAAAACAGCATCAATTGCAGTTACATCGGGTGTAACAATTGGCCCTGGCGGCAACCCATTATATTTATACATATTATAAGGCGAATCTATATCAAGGTAAATATTAAGTACCCTTTTTATAACCTGGTTAAAATCGCCGTCAACTATCTTTTTAGCATAAATAACCGTAGGATCCGCCTGAAGCTTCATTCCCTTGTCAAGCCTGTTAAGGTACACTCCGGCCACTTTGGGGCGCTCATCGGCCTTTACGGTCTCTTTATGCACTATAGAGGCCAGCGCTGTTACCTGCAGCGGCGTTAAGCCAAGCGCTTTTGCTTTAGCCTCGCGCTCCGGTGTCCAGAACTTGCGGTATTCTGATACCATTTTATCTCTCACTTTATTAGCAGTGGTATTCCAATAAAACTCATAGCTGTTCGGTATAAAAATGCTCAGTACATTTTCTTTTGTAAGGCCGTTTTCTTCAAGAAATGCTTTATCGGTAAATGCCTGTAGCAACGCAAGGCTATCGGGCTCAATTTGCTGGGCTATACGACCCACGGCATCTTCAAGCCTTTCCTGGTTGTTAAAAGCAATTTTAACAGGTACAGGCACACGCAATGAGTTTATAATATCATTACTGTTCATCCCTTTTTTTATAATGGTTTTACCGGCCTTTACATTTTGCGGATATTCTTTTTTATCTGCAACCATATTAAAGCGGTCCATATCTTCAATATAAGGTGCTACCAGTTTTTTCACCTCTTCAAAAGAAGCGCCTGTAGGTATATATACAGCTACCTGGTCTTCGTTAAATTTTGTATTAGAGGCAAATATACTTTTATACAAAATATAGCCATAAATACTGCCCGCGGTAACCACTACCAGCGAAAAAATGCCAATAATCCTTCTAAGTTTCAAAGTAATGTAGTTTTTATAGTTTGTGTATCAGCTGGTATAAAGCCTCGTCTACAAAGCGATTGCCCTGCCTGCTCCAGTCTTTTTTTACCCCGGCCAATGTAAAGCCAAAATTAGTAAAAAGCATAATACTTGCAACATTGCCTAAATGTATATTTGCATACAGCTGGTGCAGTTGTAATGTATTAAAGGCATACTGTATAACCAAGCCAAGGGCTTGTTTACCCATACCCTGCGCCCTATCAGTTTCGTGGTGTATAATAATTCCTACACCTGCCCTTTGGTTTACTGGGTCAAAATCAAACAGGTCTATAAGGCCTATGGCTTCAACACTACCTGCTTTACATATGGCAAGCCGTAGCTGCTTAGCCTCATAAATATCCTGGTGGGCATTTTCAAGGTACTGACGAATAAGAAAACGGCTGTAGGGTGTTTGGGTGTTACTTACCTCCCACATGGCTTCATCATTTTCAAGCCTGTATATAAAATCAAGGTCTTCGGGCTCAAGCGCCCGAAGGTAAATAGTATCTCCTGTAAGAGTTACCATTCTGCCTCACCTTTAAATACAAACTGCGCAGGGCCAGTAAGGTATACATCAGTAAAATGTTTATCGCTTTGCGTGAAAGAAACAGTAAGGTTGCCTCCGGGAGTAACAAGGTGTACCTTATTAGCTTCGGTTTTACCCAGAATTTTCATAGCAATAGCAACGGCTGTAACGCCGGTACCGCAACTCAGTGTTTCATCTTCTACACCACGCTCATAGGTGCGCACTGCAAATTTGTCAGCATCTTTCTGACTCACAAAATTAACATTAGCACCAGCCTCGCCATACAAACCACTATAGCGTATACTGCTGCCTATTTGCTTTACATCCATTTCTGGCAAATCATCTACTATCTCTACATGGTGTGGAGAACCGGTATCCAGAAAAACATAATTTTCATAGACCGACACGGTGTTTACATCCTTCATATGCAGCGATATAATACCGTTATTATCAATAGTTGCATGATGGCGGCCATCAACAGCCTCAAATTCGGCTTCGTTATCTATAATTCCTAAATAATTTGCAAATGCCACAAGACACCTGCCCCCGTTGCCACACATTGTGCTGGTATTACCATCAGAATTATAATATACCATACGAAAATCAGTACTGCTGTCGTTTTCTAAGAGTATAAGCCCGTCAGCACCAATGCCAAACCTGCGATCGCAAAGTTTTGCAACAAGTTTGGTATCATTTTTGGGAAATACATCATCACGGTTATCTATCATGATAAAGTCGTTTCCTGTACCCTGGTATTTGTAAAAAGTGTATTCCATTATTGCAGTTATTAGGACAAAAATACAAATATTAACGACACATACTACATGATAGCAAACCACCGTTAACTATATATTTTAACATTAAAATTAAATACTGTTTTACAATTATGAAAAAGTTTTCAAGCTTATTTTTAGTGTCTCTGTTAAGTGGCGCTACTACCCTTGGAGCCTATAAACTGGTATTTGATAATGACACAGCCTCATCTGCCATATCAATTGCCGCTCCGCAATCTCCATTAACCCATAACGTATCTTATAAAGGTGCCGAAGGAATAGATTTTACCCAGGCGGCAGATAAAGCCGTGCACACCGTGGTACACGTAAAAAACACTACCTACCGCACTACGCCTAACGACCCTATGATGGAGTATTTTTATGGCTCACGTGGTGGCCAGCAACAAGCACAGGTGGGCACCGGTAGTGGTGTAATTATTACCGAAGATGGGTATATTGTTACCAATAACCACGTGGTGCAAAACGCCAGCGAACTCGAGATTACCCTAAACAACAACAAATCTTATAAAGCAAAACTGGTGGGCACCGATAGTAAAATGGATATTGCCCTGCTAAAAGTTGATACCGGCGAAAAACTGCCTTATGCCACCTTTGGCAACAGCGATGATATGAAAGTAGGCGAATGGGTGCTGGCTGTGGGCAACCCATACAACCTTAACAGCACGGTTACTGCGGGTATCGTTTCGGCTAAAGCCAGAAACCTGAGCAAAGACGGCATACAAAGCTTTATACAGACCGATGCTGCCGTAAACCCCGGCAATAGCGGTGGCGCACTGGTTAACACCCGTGGCGAGCTTATAGGCATAAACACCATGATAAGCAGCACTACAGGCTCTTATGTAGGATATTCATTTGCTGTACCCAGCAACATTACCCGCAAGATTATAGAAGATCTTATGGAGTATGGCAATGTGCAGCGTGGTGCCCTTGGCATACAGGGTGGCGAACTTAATAGTATTTCGGCTAAAGAACTTGGTACTACTATTACCCAGGGCTTTTATGTAAATAGTGTTGTAAATGATAGCGGCGCCCAAAAAGCGGGCATTAAAAAAGGTGACGTGATTACCAAAATTGACAATAAGGATATTATGGGCTTTGCCGATATTAATGCTTCAATAATTACCAAAAGACCTAATGATGTGGTTAATGTAGTGGTAGACCGCGGAGGCAAAAAACTTACACTGCCGGTTAAGCTGACTAAAAATGAAATAAACAGCTTTACCTATGATGGCCTTGAACTGGAAGACCTTACTGCCGCCGAGAAAAAACAGCTTAAGATTAACTATGGCGTAAGGATCAAAGAAATAACCGATGAGCAGTATATGCCCTATTATGAAGAACTTAAAGACGGCGTTATATTGAGTATAAACAACACTAAGGCCGAAAATATAGAAACCGTTACCGAAATACTATCGCGCAAAGGGCCAAACCAACGCGTGCGCGTTGAGATGCTTACAAAAAACAGAGAGATTGTAAGGTTTATAATGTAATTAATTCATCTTGCCACTATATTTTAGGGAAGCTCCCGGCAATTAAGCCGGGAGCTTTTTATTTACTAAAATTCAGTACCTTTCTGCGTTTAAATAACGTATATATTTACATTGATAAGCATAAACCAGGAGTAAATTTGGTATAGTACTCTAAAACTTAACCCAAAACCTACATGGCTTATGCTGTATTTTATACATTTGCCAATTAACCATCGATCAAAATCATGAGAAAAACCAAAAGATATTTAGAATTCATTATGCACCTTATTACTATAGGGGCACTTGTATATAAAGGGTATGATCAAATATCTAAGCACCTATATTTTCCGGGAGGCATTATACTGGGCCTTGCCGCCATTGCCATGGCAATTACCTTGTTTTGGAGGCAGTTTAAAATTCCACCACGTATAGCAAGGCAAACCTCATATTATGTTGAAGCATTGGGGTTGTTTTTTACAGCCTATGTGTTTTATCTTGAAGATAATATTACCTATTGCCAGTATTGCCTGATAGCCGGATGCATTTACTGCATCATCGGGTTCTTATCTACCCGCATAAAATTTGGATAGCATAAAAAGGGAGCCAATTGGCTCCCTTTCTAATTATTATAAATGCTAATTATTGTTTTACAACTTTAATTGTAGCCTGCTCAGTGCCTGAATATACTTTAACCAGATACGTACCAGCCGCAAGCGACGAAAGGTCTGTATGGGCTTCATTTTGGCTTACATGCTCCTTTAATATCTGCTGACCTAAAAGGTTATATACTTCAACCGCATCAATACCCTGGGTATAATTTAAGTTAAGTACATCTTTAACGGGGTTAGGATAGTAGGTAAAATTACCTTTAGTAAACCCGTTTACACCCAGTACTGTTGATACAGTTATAGCAAATGGCTCGCTAACACATTCCCCTATAGTTTGCACTACATAAAGTGTTACCGTTTGACCAAACGCAATAGTATAGGTTTCGGTATTAATGGCATTGGTGTTAGCTATAGCATCTGCCTCAGTAAGATACCATATAACGCTGCCATCGGCAACAATTACAATATCTGCAATAGTAATGCCTTCTCCTTCTTCAACTGTAAAGGTTTGTGTAGCTTCACCTTCAGGCGGAGACATTACCATTATACCGGCTGTTACAGCAGTACGTGTAGGGCTCTCGCACCCATCCACAGTTTGAGATGCATAATAAGTAGTTTCATCTACAAGAGCTGTATTACTATTCACAACAGTTCCGCCTGTAGCGGCTGTATACCAAATAACATCACCATCAGCATCCACTTCAAGATTGGCTACTGTACCGCTTTCACAAAATACCTGTGTGGCATTTTCTGCAGGCGGAGGCGGTATAATGCTAAATTGTACCGTAACGGCAGTACGTGTAGCACTCTCGCAACCATCAACACTTTGAGATGCATAATAAGTAGCTTGATTAGTAAGCGCAGTAGGAGTAGCTAGCGCAGTACCGCCTGTAGCGGCTGCATACCAGATAATAGTACCATCACCTTCTACATCAAGATCGGCCACGGTACCACTTCCGCAAATAACCTGTGTGCCATTTGCAGCTGTTGGTGGTGGTATTATACTAAACTGTACGGTTACAGCTGTACGCGTTGTGCTTTCGCAGCCACCTTCGGGTATTTGAGCCGCATAATATATTGTGCCATTAACCAGTGCTGTTTCAGCAGTTAGCGAAGCACCACCTGTAGCAGCGGCATACCATTTTATTATGTTGCCGGTAGCAGTAAGATCTGCAATAGTAGAGCCTGTACACACAATCTGGATAGCATCAGCCACAGGCGCCAATGTTGTACATGGTGTAGAAATATTAATCAGGTAGTCTTCAACCTGTCCATAACCTTCACCTTCTTCAGCAGAACAAGGATCTGTGGTAGGTACAAGAAACAGCTTAAATACCCTCATTTGCGTTACACCTGCAAGAGCAACGGCAGGAATGGCAATAGTACCGGTAGCCTGCACGGTACCATTTCCATTGGTATTCACTACCGAACCAATATTAAATTTTTCGCCGGCATCGCTAAAGCTACCATTATGGTTAAAGTCGATAAAAACGGTAAAATAGTTTGTATAGTTGCCTGCTGTATTACCTTTTAACGTAATAGGGTATGACTGGCCGGTAGTAACCTCTGCAGGTGTAAGGTTTGTAAAATCCTCTACATCTGGCGTACCGCCAACCGT
The DNA here is from genome assembly GCA_040387455.1 of Bacteroidota bacterium. GTDB lineage: Bacteria > Bacteroidota > Bacteroidia > Flavobacteriales > Flavobacteriaceae > Flavobacterium. The sequence continues at coordinate 758 of JAZKDS010000463.1, read as the reverse complement.
ATTAGAAGTAGTATTGTTAATGCCTGCAAAATTAACGTAGGTAATAGGTTCTACATCGCCAAAAAAGTCTACATCGCAATAGCAAACTGATCCGGTAGATGTAACCTGAACAGGAGTACTATTAGTGCTTTGTCCGCTGTTAGTACAAGTTACAACCGCGCGAAACCAAGTAGTTTGGCTTTCTGTAGCTGTATAGCTTGTAGCAGTGCCGCCGGTAGCCACATTGGTATAGGTAACACCGTCCGTCGATTGCTGCCACTGGTACGTTAAGCCCGGGACAGTACTTAGAGGGGTTATTGATAGCGTAAAGCTCTCGTTAGTACACGCTGATGTAGCAGATGATAATGCCGTGGTTGCTGCTGGTGCTCCATTACAAACACCCTGGCCTACAGTTACATTATCAAAGTAAAGCAGGGCGTCTACATCCTCCTCATCTTCGTTTACATCTACAAAAAGCCTTAAATAAATGGCACCGCTTGGTGGTGTAAAGTTCACAGTGCGCGTTGCACATTGTGCCGAAACTATATGATTAGTTGGAGACACTGTTTCAATTGTTGTCCAGGGGCCTGATGCCGAAGTAGCATAAGAAACAGTAAAACTGCCCCAGTTAGGATTGTTAGGGTATGCAGTGCCTTCATAATAATCGACAATCTTGTAAGAATAGGTAAGCAATGCAGGCTGCCCGTTTGACGCACCTATTGACGCTGAAACTGACTCACTATCAGTATAATAGGGGTAAATCTCTCCTACAATAGAAT
>JAZKDS010000462.1:3991-4265 GCA_040387455.1 Bacteroidota bacterium | reverse complement strand
AACGCTTAAACAGCAGGCATCAATTTATGTACTGGGCTTTGCAGAGGCAGGCGCCTCATTTGCAACCTTTAAAGAATATGACCCGTTTGCACTTAAGCGCTCGGCAGGTTTTGGCCTTAGGGTATTTATGCCGGCATTTGGCTTACTGGGTATCGACTTTGGTTATGGATTTGACCCACTACCGGGCTATACGCAACGCAACGGATGGGAAACGCATTTTATCATAGGACAGCAGTTCTAAAAAAATTGGCATGATATTTTCTAATACGTAAAA
>JAZKDS010000462.1:0-3921 GCA_040387455.1 Bacteroidota bacterium | reverse complement strand
TTATGAAAAAATTTATAGTAGTATTTCTTACCGTAGTAGCCGGCTTTGCAGCCAAGGCTCAAACAAAAGGCCTTAAAATAGGATATATCGATATGGAATATATTCTCGAAAAATCGCCTGATTATGCCGATGCTAAAAATCAGCTGGAGCAAAAAGCCGCTAAGTGGAAACAGGAGATGGATGCCAAGCGCAATGAAATAAACAAGCTCAAAGAAAGTCTTCAGGCCGAAAAAGCCCTGCTTACTAAAGAGCTTATAGAAGAGCGCGATGAAGAAATTCAGTATCTGGAAAAAGAAATGAGCGAATACCAGCAGCAAAAATTTGGCCCAAGCGGAGAGCTTATCAGCCAAAAAGCCGTACTGGTAAAACCCATACAAGACCAGATATTTACCATAGTGCAGGATATAGCAACCAGCAGAAAGTACGATTTTATATTTGATAAATCAAGCGACCTTACAATGCTTTTTGCAGCAAAAAAATATGACCTGAGCGACCTTATTGTAAAAAGGTTATCAAGGGCTGCCAAAACAGAAAAGCTAAGTTCTAAAGAGCTGAAAGTACTGGAAGAGCAGGAAAAACAGGAAGATTTAGAAAATGATCCTGACTATGCCGCAAGAAAAGAGGCTAAAGATGCCAAACAGGCTGACAGAGAAAAGAAACTTGAAGAGCGTAAAGCAGCACAGGATAAAAAAAGGAAAGAAAACGAAGATAAAAAAGAGCAGGCCAAGCAAGAAAGGGATGCAAAAAGAAATGGCACTACCGCACCGAAAAAGACTACTCCGGCGACAGACGGTGACGGTACTACCGGAACAGATGAGCCCGCAGGCGATGATGATGCTACACCAGCAAAAACCACAGCTGCCGAAAAAGCAGCCGAAGCAAAGGCCGCACGTGAAGAAAAAGCCGCCGCGGTAAAAGCTGAACGTGAGGAAAAAGCTGCTGCTGCAAAAGCAGAACGTGAAAGAAAATTAGAGGAAAGCAAAAAGGCAGCTGAAGAACGCAGAAAAACAGCTGAAGACAGGAAGACAAAAGTACAGGAAGAACGCGAAGCTGCAAAAAAAGCGAACGAAGACAAAAAAAATCAGAACAAACCACAGGAAAGCACACCAAGCGACGGCCCAGCCGACGGTGATCCACCACAAGGTGGCAAGTAAAAAATAAACTAAAAACAAAAATTAATTAATACCTAAAATGATGAAACAACTAAAATCTTTGTTATTCGCTGCTATACTGTTTGCAGGTGTACAAACTGCTACCGCACAGGCAAAAGTGGCCCATATCAATGTTCAGGAACTAATGACAAGCATGCCAGAAATGAAAGCTGCTAATGCACAACTTGAAAAATTGCAAGGCTCTTATGATACAGAATACAATAAACTTGTAGAAGAATTCAGAGCAAAAATCAAGCAATATGACGAAGAGTCTGCAAAAGTTAGCGCTGCTATAAACGAAACTCGTACTAAAGAAGTACAGGATATGCAAAAAAGGATTCAGGATTATCAGCAATCAGCTCAAAAAGAACTTGAAGAAAAACAAATTGCTATATACAAGCCTATTATGGATAAATCTCGTGCAGCAATACAAAAAGTAGCTAAAGCAAAAGGTTACCAGTATGTACTTGATGCAACAGTAGGTAGCGGTTTACTTCTTGCAGAAGGTCCGGATCTTCTTGCCGATGTTAAAAAAGAACTTGGCTTCTAATAAACAAAGAATATCTTACAAATATTAAAACGGCTCAATTATGAGCCGTTTTTTTTATATTTGCCATTATGAGTAACAATGCAAATCCTATCGGGCTGTTTGATTCCGGCATAGGCGGCACATCAATCTGGAAAGAAATACATGCACTTTTGCCCCATGAAAACAGCATTTACCTGGCTGACAGTAAAAATGCACCATATGGGCAAAAATCAAGAGAAGAGATAATAGCGCTGAGCACTAAAAATGTTCAGTTCCTAATAGATAATGGCGCTAAGCTTATAGTAGTAGCATGCAATACAGCTACAACAAATGCCATAATAGAATTGCGCCAAAAATTTGATGTGCCGTTTATAGGTATAGAACCTGCCATTAAGCCGGCAGCCATACACACCAAAACAGGAAACATAGGCATTCTGGCTACAAAAGGCACCCTTAGCAGCGAGCTTTTCAGCAAAACAGCCGCAGGCTTTAAAGATGTAAATATAATTGAGCAGGTGGGCTATAATTTGGTTGCGCTTATTGAAGACGGCAAATTAAATTCACACGAAGTAAAAGCATTACTTAAGCAATACATCAACCCCATGATAGAAGCCAATATAGATTACCTTGTGCTGGGTTGTAGCCACTACCCCTATCTTATACCACAAATAAAAGAAATACTGCCAGAGGGCGTTAAAATCATTGATTCAGGCGAAGCTGTTGCAAGACAAACAAAAATCATTCTTGATGATTTAGGTATAAAAAACAATACCGAGCAAATAAGCAATCAGGCATTTTACACCAATGCAAAACCCGAAGTTTTAGAATCAATTCTTGAACATAAATATAAAGTAGAAAAGAAAGACTTTTAAAGTTGGTCGTCTTTAAACCACGAAGAATACATTACATAGTTATTTGATATACGACCTATCTCGCCAGCAAAAGCAGAAGCATCTATATCTTTAACTTTTTTTGCAGGCACACCCGCATATATAGTGCCCGACTCTACAACGGTATTTTGCGTAACTACTGCTCCGGCCGCTATTATGCAATTGCTTTTAATAACGCAGTTATCCATTACAATAGCACCCATACCTATCAATACATTATCTTCAATAGTACAACCGTGTACAATGGCATTATGCCCTATAGAAACATTATTACCAATAATAGTCGGATGTTTTTGATATGTACAGTGAATAATAGCCCCATCCTGTATATTTACCTTATTCCCTATTTTAATATAATGTACATCGCCACGCAGTACTGCATTAAACCATATGCTGCACTCTGCACCTAAAGCTACATCGCCAACAACAGTAGCGTTTTCTGCCACAAAGCAATCCGCTGGTATCTGCGGATATTTTCCGTTAACTTCTCTAATAACCATATGCTTTCAAAAAAAATCGTCCCGATAAAATATCGGGACGGAATTAATAATATCTGCTTTACAATTAATTAACTGCCGGGCAATTACAATCGTATTTTTCTCTTTTACAGAACAGGTTAAGTCCAAGGGTAATCTGGTGAAAACCGCTATTATCAAACTTAACATCTCCTGTTAGGTAAGAGTATGTGTAGGCAAACATAAAGCTCTTATAATTTACACCAATAATAGGAGTAATGTACTGAAGGTATTGCTCCTGAATAGCACCACCTGGTGTAGCCTGGTACTGTGCGCCATCAAGGCTCCTTCTGTAAGAAAGGCCACCCCAAATTCTACCCCAATCCATTTCTTTATACGCTTTGGCGTTTATGTCGATTGTTTTTTCTTTTGTTTCATCTACAGCCTGGAACATGATCGAAGGCTCTAACTGCCATGCATCATCATTAATACCAAACACATAACCAAGGCTAAGAAGGTATTTTTTAAGGTTATCACTTTCAAAAGCAGTATAAATCTCCCTTCTGCTTGCAAGAAGGTTCTTAACTGTAAAGTGCGCATAAAAATCAAGTAAGTGATAAGACGCACCTAAGTCAACATTAAAATAAGAATCTTTTACTATAACACCCGGCACAACTACAGGGTCATATATACCACCATTTTGGCCATATATAAAGTCTGTACCATCTAAGCGGCTCTGCACAAGGCCTGCGCTTAAACCAAATGATAATTGGTTCAAATCATAGTCACTTCTTGAAAAAAGAATGTGGTGAGCATAAGTAACCTTAGCACCCGTTTGAGAATGGTAACCGTTTTTATCGTTAAAAGCAATAATACCAATACCAGACCTCTCGCCT
>JAZKDS010000461.1:2863-3083 GCA_040387455.1 Bacteroidota bacterium | reverse complement strand
TGTAATGTATGTTTTTAAACTGTTACGAAGCGTTTTTCTGCGCTGGTTAAAACCGGCTTTTACTATGCTGAAAAACAGCTTTTCATCTACCGGAAGGTGGAAGTTTTCTTTACGCCTTAACCTCAAGACACCACTTTTAACCTTAGGTGGCGGGTTAAAAACATGTTCATCTACAGTAAAAAGATATTCGGCATCATAAAAGGCCTGCACCAGTACAGAT
>JAZKDS010000461.1:1441-2853 GCA_040387455.1 Bacteroidota bacterium | reverse complement strand
AGATAATATACCGTAGGTTTTACTACCTTTTTTTTCGCAAATGCGCTGTGCCACTTCCTTTTGAAACATACCGGCAAACTCCGGAATGCGCGCTCTAAGCTCTAGTGTACGGAACACAATTTGTGTAGATATGTTATAAGGAAAGTTACCAATTATGGCAAAAGGCGCATCACCAAAATCTTCAGATATGTTATACCTCAAAAAATCTTTTGATATGATATGCCCATGCAGCTTGGGGTAATGGGCATTAAGATACTCTACCGATTCGGTATCAATCTCAATTACAAATGTTTCGGTTGGCTTGTCTAAAAGATATTTGGTAAGCATACCCATACCGGGGCCTATTTCCAGTACTTTATCATACCCTTGCAGGGTTAGTGTATCGGCTATATCCCGGGCTATACTTTCATCTTTCAAAAAATGCTGACCCAGGTGCTTTTTGGCTTTAACTTTATCCATGTTGCAAATATCGGCTGTTTGTGTGCAATAATGGCAACCGGCAGCTAATTTTAAACCATTTTAAATTCCTTGACTATTTCCAGCTCAGTACGGAACTGTAATACGCTATCGCCAAACTTCTGGGTTGCTTCGGCCCTCAGTTCGGGTGCATGCTCTTTGTAGTAAGCCTCCAGTTTTTCGCGGCTTTCAGCAAAGTACTGTACCGAATAAGTAGAGGTACCTGGATGATGATCACCTAAAACCTTAACAATCTTGATTTTATAAAACTTGCCCGTTTCCATAATTTTAGGCACATGGCTATCCATCATCCAGGCCATCCACGCATCGTGCATGCTGTCTTCTACATTGCTGGTTACGTTATAAATTATCATTTTCTGAGGTTGATTTGGTTATACGGTAATTTGGCATTAAGGTGCCAAAACCCTAACAAAGATAGCGCGAACGCCGGTTAAGCGATTATAATATTATGGTAAATTTTTATGAAGCGATACTTCATAAACTACTGAACTAAAACCTAACTGTTTGTATCTCCGCGCAATAACCTGTATTGCTTGCGAGCCTCTACAAAGTAAATGCTGTCTTCGTGCTCAAAGATTACCTTTTCATACAGTGGCTTGGCCTTATCAGGGTCGTTCAGCTTTTTATTGTAAATCTCTGCTGAAAAGAAGAGTGCCTCATCTAGATAAATACCTTCTTTATACTTCTCTATAATCTCAGCATAGTTTTTTAGGGCAAGATCATACTGACCCTGGCCGTCATAAATTTCGCCTATCCGCAAGAGCGTAACATCCTGAATACTTTTGGTTTGGTCGGTTGCAAGCAACTGCTGAAACTCAGCCAGTGCCTCTGCCTTCTTGTTTTGGTACAGTTTAAAATCGGCCTTGGCAAATTTCTTCAGGGCGGTTTGCAGGCTGTCTTCGGCGGTGTTGTCTATAATAAGCAGGTAAATCTCC
>JAZKDS010000461.1:0-1431 GCA_040387455.1 Bacteroidota bacterium | reverse complement strand
AATAAGCTGCGAAGCATTGCTTTTCAGCACTTTAAGCTGCTTTTGAGCCCATTCAAAATCGCCTTTAAAGTAGCTGCTGCGCGCCACTTTAAAGCTTGCCTGATGGCCTACAGGATCATTTTTAAGATCTTCTTCTATCTGGGCATAGTAAATAATGGCCTGGTTAAATTTTTCATCCAGCAATAGTATATCGCTCAGCTTCATTTTGACGTCAGCTACCTGATACTTATTTAGTTGCAGTTTAAGCGCTGCGTCAAGCGTTAACGTTGCAGCCTTAGTATCTTTAAGGTGAAACGCCTCAAAATCGGCCTTTAGTATCTGTAAATCCAGCGAATACGGGCTCACGCCATACTCCCCCAGCAGCGTGTCAATACGTTGTTTTATAGCAGGATAGTCCTTTTCTTGAGCCACCTTAATGTCCATAGTAAGCAAATAGTAATGCGCCTCCATTAGCAAATCAGGGTCGGTAGTGTTTTTAAGTATAAAATCGAACACCTCTCTTGCCGTAACATCCTCATTTTCATCGGCTGCCATCTTAGCCAGGTTCACAATGTTATAAAACAGACCCGGCTCGCGCTTAAAGATTGCCTTCTCTTGTATAAATGCCTTACCATACTCTCTTTTTTGCACAAAATACCAGCTTAAAAACTGGTTCCAAAAGATATCCTGTGTTTTTTGCGTATTGACTAACAGCGCTTTACGCAACGTATCGTTAAAGGTATCCGATCCCTCATCTTCCATAAAGCGCGAGAGCTGGTTTTGCACCATTATCAGGTTTTGAGGATTGCTGTAGGCATAAGCCAAGAGCTTATCTATCATTTTACCCATATTGCCCTGCTGGCCCTCCAGCAACGCCGTTTGGTAGTCAAAATTCATGTTGGAGTTAGCTGCCGTAGCCGCCGTATAAGCCTTAAGTGCCTGTGGTATAAGTACTTTTTGTTCAAAAGCCTGCGCCACACCATATACCTGAGACGGATTTTTAGTTATCTCATCAATGGCCTGGTTGTAGTATTTATCGGCATTAGGCTGGTCTTTCTGAAGCTGGTAATTATAGCCCAGCTCCACCAAAAGCGTTGGCTGGGTGTTTTTACCAAGCTTATCCTTAAGCACTTGCGTTGCCTTATCATACTGTTTAAGCTGCTGATAGCAGGCTGCTACCTTTTGGGTAAAGAAGGTATTGTAGGGCTGGGCCTTTTCAAGGTCCTGGTACAGGGATAGTGCTTTTTCAAATTCGCCCTTTTCAAAGTAATTATAGGCCAATTGTTCGTTTTGTGCAAAGGCACTTACCGAGGTTAAAAACAGTATATAAAAAAGCAGTTTTTTCATCTAATATTTCACTTTTGGAGTTCGGAATCGTCTTTTTTTGCATCAATCCCGAAGGGCATTTTACCCATAACGCAAATTACGCAGATTTACGTCAGCCTACTGCAT
>JAZKDS010000460.1:0-4886 GCA_040387455.1 Bacteroidota bacterium | reverse complement strand
CGCGGCTGGCCCCTACGCTGTTTTCAAAAGCATAATAGCTTATGCTTTTTGCCTCTATATATTCGCCTACACGTGCTGATACCATAATTATTGTAAATTTTCTTCAAATATAAGAAAAAAATAGTACAATTGTAAAAAATAAGGGAAACCTTATTTTTTTGAATATAAGGAGAGGTTCTTGGCAGGCATTATGCGCCAAAAGAGAACCCGCTTCTTAACCAAATACTAAAAACAGGCATTTGTCCTGCTTTGTTAGTTTTGATTTGTATTTTTACGTTTTAAACTTGCCCACTGCCTATGAAATTCAGGAAAACGAAAGCTAAAATAACCCTGCCGGAATTCTTTAAAGTAAACTTTGACGAGAATAACCTGTGGGAGTATAAAGCTGATGATGTAGACCTGCTGGCAGACCTGGCAGAACTTTTCAGGCCCAAGCATCCTGAAAATGCACTGCCTACAGACTTAACAGAACTGCTTGCGCTTTTAAAAGAGAATAAACGCTATTGTACCGGGCTGGGGCTGTATATAAAAGGTATTTTAAAGCACAAAAAATTCAGCAAAATACTTACCGATGCCGGCATACTATCTCAGGCCGACTTTTTTTATGAGGTGCGCAAGCGCTTATTTGCCAAGCTGATACCTGATCAGCCGCAAAAAGACACTCTGGAATATGTGCTTAACCAGGTGTTTTTTGTAAAAACCGACCCTATCTGGATAAACTCTATACCCGGCCGCCAGCTCGAAGAGTTGTTTGTGCTGCTCAAATTCCGGTCGCTTTATGCCTCAAGCGAGGCAAACAGCCCGCTGGCAGAACTTATTTTTGCCATACAGGTATTAATACACCGCATTGCCGGCCGTGCGCTCGAAACGGAGGTAATACAAATGGTGCCCGAATATGAAAACCTTGAGAGCCCGTTTCTGGCTATACAAAAGGAGTTTACAGCCCTTTCGGAAAAACTGACTGACGAGCATCAAAATTATGTAAGCCCCGATGATATAAGCTACCGGCAACTGGTAATACTGCACCACCAGTGCGAAGATTATGTAAGGGCAGCCTTTAAAAACAGCGAAAAATATGGCATATCGCTGCGGGTTAACCAGAGCCTGCTGCGCATCCGCCAGCAACTGGAGCGCCTGGGGGTACTGTTGCCGCTACTGGCCATTGATAAAAGCCACGAAACCACGCAGGACTCTATAACTTTGGGACTAAATATAATAACCTATAACTGCTATAAAAACAATGTGCGCAAGCTGGTTAACGAAAGTACACAACTTTTAAGCTATGAGGTTACCCAGCACACGGCTAATACCGGCGAGCACTATATTACTAAAAACCGCGGGGAGTATTTCCGGATGTTTTGGGCTGCTTCGGGCGGCGGGGTTATAGTGGGTATACTTTGTGTTATAAAAGTACTATTGGGCAAAATAGAAACCAGTGCGTTTGGGCATGCATTTTTTTACAGCATTAATTACTCTTTAGGTTTTATGGCTATTTACCTGCTGGGCGGCACGCTGGCCACAAAACAGCCCGCCATGACGGCTGCGGCACTGGTGCGGGCGCTCGAAGCCGGCCGTAAAAACAATACCGTAAACGAAGATGAAAAGCACCGTGATTTTGCCGAATTTTTTGCCCGTGTATTCCGTAGCCAGTTTATAGCCTTTGTGGGCAATGTACTGGTGGCTTTCCCGGTGGCATGGCTGGGTATATGGCTTATAGACCTTACCACTGGGCACAATATTGCGCTAACCAAGTGGTATGTACTGGTTACAGATTTAAGCCCGGCACACTCGGCAGCTATATTTCATGCGGCTATTGCCGGGGTGTTTTTGTTTCTTTCGGGCATTATAGCGGGTAGTGTGGCTAACCGCGATAAGCACCGCCATGTTTACTACCGTATTGCAGAGCACCCACTGCTTAAAAAGAGCTTTGGCCGCACAAGGACAGTAAAGCTTTCTAAATGGTATGAAAAAAAATGGGCAGGTATTGTAAGTAACTTTTGGTTTGGGGTGTTTATGGGTACCACGGCATCAATAGGCGTGTTTTTAGGGCTTAACCTTGATGTAAGGCACATTACCTTTGCCAGCGGCAACCTGGCCTTGGCGCTGTATGGCGCTAACTATAATATTGCTACAGAGCTGCTTGTTTGGGGCGGTATAGGCATTGTGGTAATAGGCCTTGTAAATTTTATGGTAAGCTTTGGCCTATCGTTAGGATTGGCATTCCGCTCGCGGAACATTCCCTTTTCTGAGCTTGGACCTATTACAAAAAGTATCTGGAAACATTTTAAACGCAGGCCGGGTTCATTCTTTTTTCCTAATTTCCGGAAAGAGAAAAAATCATAGGCGTATACATGTAACCTGTAGTATTATACATCATTGTAATTTGTTAAAATTGCATTACAGAACGGCTTATCTTATTTAGATTTATTAAAAATAACTTGCGTATTTAAACCTCGGGGCTTAGATTTGCATTCAATTTAGAATTAATCTAACTAAGCCAATAATGCAAACCCGGGTTAAGCCGTTCATATATATACTTTCAGCCTTCAGTTTTTCGGCATTTGCCCAGGAGCCTGCTAACGATACACTTTCGCACCAAATTCAGGAAGTTATAGTAACTACGGGTCAAATAGAGCCGCAGTCTATAAACAAATCGGTATTTAACGTGCGCGTTATCAGCCGCGAAGATATTTTGCGCCAGGCAGCCAACAACATGGCCGATGTGCTTAACCAATACCTTAATATTAATGTAATGCCCAATAGCGGCTCAGGCCGATCTACCGTATCTATGTTTGGGCTTGACAGCCAATACCTTAAAATACTTATTGATAATATTCCGCTGGTTAGCGATACCGGCCTTGGCAATAATATAGACCTTACCCAGATAAATCTTGACGATGTAGATCATATAGAGATTATTGAAGGGGCTATGGGTGTTACCCATGGTGCTAATGCCGTGAGTGGTATTATAAACATTATAACCCGTAAGAATACAGAGCACAAGTGGGAAATTAACACCACCGTTCAGGAAGAGTCTATTGGAGATGAGTATGCCCCACTAACAGATAAAGGCAGGCACATACAATCTCTACGCATAGCACACACTATAAACCCCAACTGGTTTGTGGCCGTGGGCGCCAACCGCAACGATTTTACAGGATTTAAAGATACCCGAGGCGGCCGTGATTATACCGATTATAACCCTAACGATTTAACCAATAACCGTGGTTACAGCTGGCTGCCTAAAGAACAGGTATTTAGCAACGCATTGCTGCGCTATCAAAAAGGTACGACAAGGGTATTTTACAGGTTTGAATTTTTTAATGAAGATGTAGATTTTTATAACCCTATTGTGAGCACCGAGATTGTGGGTACCAACCTTTTGAGGTATGGTATAGACAGGAAGTATAATACCAATAAATTTTACCATCACCTTAATGGTGTGGGCAAGGTATTGAGCCTTGATTATAATGTATCTGCCTCTTACCAAAAGCAGCAGCGTAACCTTGAAGAGTTTAAATACTACATACAAACCGGCGAATCTGTACCCCGTATAGACGCACCTTACCAGGAAACCGAAGTGCTGTACAGTACCGGTACCTTAAGCAACTTTTTTAGAAACAAACGCGCCAACCTGCAAATAGGCTACGAACTGGTTAACACAAACGGCTACAGCTCGGCAAACTCAGGCGATTTTAGCAACCCTGACCAACAGGATGTAAACCTTAAAAAAAGGCTTGAAAATTATGATGTGTTTGCCACATCTGAAGTTAGCGTTATCGATAGATTTTCATTCCGCCCGGGTATCAGGTACTCGTTCCAAAACAAGTTTGAAGATCAGTGGGCCGCTTCTTTAGGGTTTAGGCAGCTGTTTGACCATGCGCTTGAGCTTCGTGCCTCTTATGGCAAATCTTACCGTACACCAAGCTATGATGAGCTGTACACTTATTTTGTAGACTCTAACCACAACCTGCAGGGCAACCCAGACCTTACTCCTGAAGAAGGGCAATCGGTTGAGTTAGGCCTTAAAAAAATGTGGAGCTTTACATCGGGCGTAGTACTATCAAGCGCTATTAATACAAGCTACCTTGATGTTAACGACCGTATAGAGCTGGCTGTTGTTTCTGCCGAGCCTTTAGAGTACAAATACATCAACATCAACAAATATAAAATGTGGAATGTATCTACCACCCACGCTGTAAAATATAATAACCTTGAGGCAAGGCTGGGCGTTACCCTTGTGGGCCTTTCAAGAAAAATTGATACCGGCATTGCCCAGTCTGACGATAAATTTTTATTCAACTTTCAGCTTAATGCAAATGTGGCCTATACCGTACCGCAATGGCAAACCGTTTTTAGCGCGTATTACAAGCTAAACGGAGTACAACAGCAGTTTGTAGATAATGGCTCGTTAACCAATCCGGCATTTGAGCTGCAAAAGTTAGATTCATTTGGGCTGCTGGAAGCATCGGCAAGAAAGTCATTCTTTGGCAAAAGGCTTGATGCTACCATAGGTGGCCGTAACCTGCTTGATGTGGTTAATGTTCGGTCAAACGTGGCATCGGGCGCGGGCCCACACGCCGAAGGCAGTACTAATTTGCTTATGGGCTATGGCCGTTCTTACTTTTTAAAACTTACGTATAATCTTAATTTCTAAATACCATGAAAAAATTGCTTTTCATTCCACTGGCTTTTTTAGCGTTAGCTTCTTGCGGAGACGACGACAGTACTATAGCACCTATTGAGCAGATATCCGGAGGTACTATTTTTGGTACCGCAGAGCACCCACTTAACATAGGCGGCCCTAACCAGCAAAACCAGGTATATGTAGACCTTAGCGAAGAAATAACCAGCGAGGTATCTCGCAATAGCTGGGACCTTGGCTT
>JAZKDS010000459.1:0-4447 GCA_040387455.1 Bacteroidota bacterium | reverse complement strand
AGTAATTGCCCGTTGCAAGCGCTGTAGTAGATGCTAAAGCTGTACCACCTGTAGCATTGGCATACCAGCTAAAAGTAGCTCCGGAGCCTCCTATTGCAGTTAGGTTAGCTATTGTAGCGCTCGAACAAAATGATTGTGACGATGCCGTAGGGGCATCCGGGGCTATACAGCTAAACGTTTGGTTAAGCTTGTATCCCCTCGAACTGCCATGGCCGTTCATAGCGTAGCCAGCGCCGCTTGACTTGGCATAAGCAAAATCAATATTGGCATCAGCATATACAAAAGTGTAATCGTTAGTAGCGCCTGCAAAGGCGCGGGTAGCTACAACCGTGCGGGTGGTGCCGCTGGTGGTGTTGCTGGTAACTGTCCAGTTATTGGTATCGATAGCCGGAGCCGAACCTATGCCCTGCATATTGCCGTCTATCAGTGTAGTACCATTAAAGTACACCACGTCCATGCCTGATGACATGCCCTGCCCACTGGCAAATGAGCCAAACTGCAGTGCAAACCACCTGTCAGATGGGCCTGTAAGCGTTAGCGTAGCAGTTGATGTATCGTTGTTTAGGTCGAGCTTGGCCGTTTGTCCGGTCTGCAGGCTCACTGAACCCGTAGTTTTGCTCTGGGCATTGGCAGCCAGTGCCGATAACCCTAATAAAGCGGTAAGTAAAAGTTTTTTCATAGTTTTTATTTAAGTAGATTGATAATCTCCTGGTTATTGCCAAATATGGCATGGTCATACGGGGTTTTTCCCTCGTTATCTTTGTATTTTATATCTGCTTTGTATTTTACAAGCAACGCTGTAAGGGCTGTGTTTTCAAACTGCACGGCATATACCAGCGGGGTAACGCCATTTGGGTCGGCAAGATTTGGGTCGGCACCGGCTTCAAGCAATACTTTGGCAAGGGCAGTATCTCCCTTCACCGCTACAGAGGCCAATGCTGTACCGTTAGAGCTGTTATAGTTAAGGTTGTTTACGCTTTTTGCCAGATACTCGGCCACCGCAGTATTGCCGCGGTAACACGCCAGTATAAGGGGTGTAAAGCCCATAGCGTTTTTAGCGTTTATGGTATCTTTGTTTTTTTGTACCAGCGCCTTCATTTGGTCTACAGTGCCAAAACGTGCCGTATCAAAAACATCTTTACCCTGTGCATGCGCAAGGGCAGAGATAAACAGTAGTACAAGCAATAGCTTTTTCATACCTGTACTTATTTAGTCAGCGTAAAGCTGTAGGTTATGCTTATTTTATCGGCTACCTTTTTGCTAACCACAGCAGGCACCTCAATACCAAAATCGGCAGGTTTTACTTCAAAGGCACCACTAACAACAAGCTTATCGCCCTGTTTTGTAATCTTGGCCGTATCAGTAACTTTTTTGGTCTTGCCGTGCAGGGTAAGGTCGCCGCTTATGGTATAACTACCACCGGCAGCAGCCAGCTTAGCCAGGTCAAAACCTTCAACCTTCCCTTTAAAAGTAGCCTTCGGAAATTTGTCACTCTCAACATAATTCTCATTAAAATGCTCTTCCATAAGCGCCACTTTAAAGCGGAAGCCTTTCATAAGGGCAAGCACTGCAATATCTCCGGTACCGGTATCAAATGCCGCCGATACGGTTTTGTTTTCGCCGGCCACTTCTTCAAAAGAAGGCACCGTGGCTTCAAATTTTACCACACCCGTTTTTGTGGTATATTTTTGTGCATACAGGCAAGATGTTGCCATAAACAGCAGGGTTACAAAAATTCTTTCCAGTTCCATAGCAGTATATTTTATTCGGTTTCTAATAGCCCGTCAGCACTCCATTGCAGTATTACGTCAATATTGCTTTGCGGCATGCGGCCTGTGCTGGGCATAACGCCTGGCTCGCCATTTTGGCGCTGTATACGGTCAAGCAATCCGGCCTCTTCCACACCTGCCTTAACATCGGCATAGGTGGTAAATGGCCTGAATGATGCCGAGCCTTCCGGCGAATGACACACCACACAGTTGTTATCAATAATTGTTTTTACGTTAGCACTATATGTTACGGGGCCATCAATAATAATTTCTTCCCCTATCTCGTCATAAGTATGGCTGTCGCAGCTAAATAAAGCCAAGGCAGCAAACGGCATGTATATAAGTTTGTTCATAGCTTTATAATTAAAATACCCTGTATAAGTTAAACCCAAAAAAGAAATCGCCATCGCCCCAGTCTCCTGCGGCATTAGTAAGATAACCACTCTCTGTCATGGCCTGAGAGTTGGTAAATATCAGCTGGAAAATATGTCCGCCGGTTTCAAGGTCAAGCCCTACCGACAGCGGGTTTTTATAAAAATCGGGTTTATCAAAATTATAGCCGTATTCCAGGTTTACCGATAGCCTTTTGGTTAGCTTCATGCGGCCACCGGCTGCCATAGTAAACTGACCGTCATTCTCAATAAGTGGGTTATACAGGTTTTTATGAATGTAAGACGGCACCAGCTCTAACGATAGCCTGTCTGAAAACTTGCGCGAAATAAGTATTTGCGAAATGAAAGACAGCCTGTCGGCAAACTCAATATTAGGATAATCTTCTTTTTCAAGGAACGTATTGATATCAATAGTGTTATAGCCCACAATGTCTACCGGAAAATCAGCACTCTGGCGGGCAACACGGTACTTAACGCTGCCTTCATACATTTTAAGCAGGGTGTGGCGCGAAGCACTTACCGAAAGCCAGTTGGTTATACCATACACACCACCTATTTTAGTAGTGGCGGCATCAAGGCCAAAAAATTCGTCGATACCGTTTTTAACGGTACCAAAACGGTGCGATACCACAAAATACCACTCATTAGCAGCAGGCATCTTGGTGGTTTGCAGGGTAACCACCTGCAGGCCTTTAAAGGCAGCAGTGGCATAGGTGTCTTCTACCTGGGTAGAGTCAAGTTCGGTAAGCAGGTCGTCTTGGGCATAGTTGTATGCTGAAATAAACAGGGCAGCTGCCAGCAAAAGGTTCTTCATGGTGTATTAAGGTTTAATAGTGCACTGGTCTAACTTTACCTCGCCAAAAAGCTCATCAAAGCCTATACAACGGCCCTTAATGATTACTTTTTTGTTGAGGTTTGCTTTAGGAAGGTCATCAAAACTGCAAAACACATGCTCGCCCACGGTTAGCACAGAGTCTTCTGCTTTTGTAACAAGGCCTTCTACTTCTATGGTCTTGTTAAGGTAAAGCGAGTCGGCACTTTGCTGGTTTGCCGTGTAGGCGTCTACAAGCGTTTTAGCAGGCAGGGCCGCAGTGGCTTCTTCCTGGCTTATATTCCTGTTGTCTTTATATAAAACACCAAAATAAACGTATGCTGCCACAGCGCTTAAAACCAGCACTGCAAGCAGTATAATTGTTCCCTTTTTTTTCATATTGTATTTGCTAAAACAACAGCTTACGCTGTAATTTTTTAACAAAAATATCAGTTGTAGCAAAGGGTTTACCCAAATATGGGCGGATGTAGAGTATGACTTAGGATTTGTAGCCTATTACCGAGAATTCGCGCACAGCGTGCGGGGCAATTATTTTAATGACCTGAAAGGAACACGATACTACAACGTTTTAGCAGAATTATGCTATTGAAGAGATTTCACGAAGATGCACAAAGGCACACAAAGCTTTTCTTTATGAAACTTTGTGTGCCTTTGTAAAACTTTGCGCTATAACTTCTACTTAAAGGCCTCTTTTTCTTTATCTGTAAAAGCTTCGCTTTGCAAAATATATTTTTTCGCAAAGGCTTTTAGTGCATCGTCCTGTTTATTGTAGTTCTTAATCAAGTAGGCTTTATCTTCTTTAATTTCTGATGTGTAGCCGGTTATCCACGGCACATTATCCTGTATATTAAGGCGTATAAGGTGGGCTTCATAATTAGCGGGCGCTTTTTTTATTACAGTCTCAAGCAGGTCTGTACCACGGTTAAAGTGACGCATTTTTTTTATAGGATTGCCCTCATATTTTGCCAACAGTACCGTGCTTGCAGCTTTATAAGCTAAAACCGTATAATCTGTATGGGTATCGGGTATACCTTCAAAACTTTTATGAAAAGCATCGGCGCTTTTTTCTGAAACGGCGGCCTCAATATAGTTTTGGCGGATGGTGTCGAGCTCAAAAGTACCGGTAAATAAAAGAAGAAAGCAAAGGGATATGAACTTCATACAGTTATGTGTGTAAGGTGCAGGCACAAATAAAACGCATATTACACTAAAACCCAAATAATTTTAGGCGAAAACTCTTTATAAAATTTTTAAAAACTATGCTATTTTTTTCTCCAGCGCAAAATAGTGGGTGGTTTGCCCATTGTTGTCGGTTAATGGGTATACATTGACCTCACATAGGTATTCTTCCTGATTTTTGCGATAATTAATAATTTCGGCAGTAAAAGATTGCCCGGAGTTTAGCTGTTGCCTTACATAGGCCCGGGATGCATCGGTAGTATTAGCCCCCTGTA
>JAZKDS010000458.1:13001-16494 GCA_040387455.1 Bacteroidota bacterium | reverse complement strand
ATGGATGAGAATTATGTATCTATAACTAAGTATGCCATGGCCGAGTGGCAGGAAATAACCAATGAGGTGCGCGGTTTTATAAAGAAATTTATAGAAGAAGGCAATACCGTTATTGATGAAAGCCTTATAAAGGTAATGCCCCATGCCGAAAAGCAGAACGAAGCTTATTTTGACACGCTTGATGGCACATCGCAACGCATTATAAATATACTTGAAGAGTATGTAAAACCAGCGGTTCAGGCCGATGGTGGTAACATTGCCTTTGAAAGCTATGACGAAACCGAAAAACGTGTTAAGGTAGTGTTGCAGGGCGCCTGTAGCGGATGCCCAAGCAGTACCTTTACTCTTAAAAGCGGTATTGAAAACATGCTGAAAGACATGCTTAACGACAACGACATTAAGGTAGAAGCCATAAACGCTTAAAAACACAAATCCCCCGCTAAGCGGGGGATTTTTTTATATAGTCTCATAATTCTTTCGCATTATGACTTTCGGTCTTAAGACTTCTTCTTCTCTTTTCTACCTCCCTCATTTATAACCTTATTCCGCTTCTCATTGTATTTAGCTTCCGGAATTTCATCGCCGGTTTTACTGAATATTTTTATTTTAGGATCTTCATGGTTACCGGTTATTACAATAGGGAAGCCCACTAAGCCCCATGGCGGCAGGCCAAGTCGCACCCTTAAATCAAGTTCGCCGTTTAGGCTCGTAGTACCTTTTATTGTAGGACGGAAACCTGCAACCTTAAACGTAAACTCATCTATATGTATAAGGTTACGGTCAATTTTTGTGTGTATCCTTATATCTTTTAAGTTAGGATTATTAAGTGCATCCTGACCGGTTTTATCGCCCATGCTGCCAAACATTTTGAGGCCTACAACCTTTACATCACGAATAGTTACATCGCCCTCACCCTCAAGCGACTCATATATCGGGCCCATATTACCGTTAAAGTCACCCGCAATTCTGTAATCTATCGATATAATACCCTCCGCTTTTTGGGCAGCGGTTACTGTTTCCCTAAACAATGGTATTTCATTATAGGCTCTTTTAACGCTAAAGTCTTTGGCCGTAAGGTGCGCCGTAAAATTAGCAGATGTGGGCGTTTCATCATCATAAGTAGCGTTAATGCCCACTTTACAGCCAATAATGTCAAACGTGGTTTTATCAAGCGACAGCTTGCCTTTGCTAATACCCACTGTACCCTTAAGGTTATTGAGCACCAAGCCTATATACTCTACTTTATCAGCATCTGCCGTTAATGACACATTAAGGTTAGTAGGCAGTACCACTACCCCACTCATTTTTGGGTGGTCTTCTTTGGCGTAGTCTACTGCAACCGGGCGATCTTTGTTTTCGCCCTCTTTAAGGGCCATAAACTCGTCAACCGCAATTAGTTTAGATTTTACACCAAAGTTACCGCTTAGCGTGCCGTTGCTCTCTAAAAAGTAATTTATAGTATTGAGCAGGTAGCCGTTTATGGCAAAATCGCTCTTGCCGTACGCTGCATTAAACCTGTCAAACCACATTTTTTCATTTTGGAAACGAAACAGCCCCTCACTGATAAAGAACGCCTTAGGAAACAGCTCTGAGGTGGTTTTAATATTTTTAAGCTGAATCGTGCCTTTATTATTAAGCTTATCATATTGCCCGGTAGTAGCATAGCTTTGGCGGCCGTTTAAATCAAGATCGGCTTTGGCATAGCCGGTAACGTCCAGGCCTTTTTGCGCAAATACCTGGTAAATGCGGCCCACATTAAGCTCCCCTTTTATACGGGCATTATAAAACATATCTTCAAAATCTGATACCGAAGCATTTACATACACCGGGCTACCCTCAAACACAAACGATGCTGGGGTAACATTTACCTTTAAATCTTTAAATGTGCCACCTTCATTAACCACATTGGTAACAAACGTAATATCGGTTATAGGGTTAGGATAGTAACTTGTTTTTAACCATCCTTTTTGCAGGTTAATACCCCCTTTAGTAACCGGAAATAACTTGCGGTCAGCACTATAAGTCCCTTTAGCGGTAATGTCGGTTTTAAGGGCACCGCGCAACTCCATGTTTTCCAGGCCAAGCGCCGCATCCAGCGTTTGCAGGTTCAGCGAGCCTTTAATGGCCGCCTTTACATTCATTTCGGTAAGGCCTTTAGTTTGTAGTGTGGCATTAAAATAATCTTTATTGCCCACTTTAAAAGACATCTTCCTGAGGTCAATCTGCAGTTTTTCAACATCTAAAGACGGCAACTGGGCACTCATATCCATCTGAAAATCAGAAAGTGGCACCGGGGCATCTTTATATACAATACCGCCATCATGCACCTTTAGGTTAAACCCTAAGTTAGGCTGTATTTTATCGGCAGCATTATAGCGACCTTTAAAGGTAAAAAGCAGGTCGGCACGGCCATCTATATCAGTCTTTTCCAGCCAGGTAAGATAATCAGGCGGCATTACAGACAGCAGGTCTTTAAGCGTGGTATTTTCAGATGAAGCATCTATACTAATCTTATAGCCATCGCGCAAAATGGTAAAAAAGCCTGTAAACTCAACTGGTAACTTGTTGATTTTCAATTCATTTTTTTGAAGAATAAACGATAACGCATTGGTATTAATCCGGGTTATAAGGTCGGCCCTTACAGGCTTGCTTTTTAAGTAGGGGATACGATCATAATAAAAGTCGATAGAATCGATACGGGCATCGGTGCGCAGGTCAAACACTTCTTCGCTCAAACCACCCTTACCTAAGTAATTGAAACCGTGGGCATCAACAAGTATCTTAGCCGACCTGTCATTATATTTTACGTGGCAGTTTTCAAACTTAATTTTATCGAGCCTTATGGCAGTACCTTCTTCAGTAGCGGCTTTAGGCTGCTTATCTTCAGATACATATACATTATAATTGGCCTGGCCCTTCTCGTTAACTTTTACATTTATAAATGCATCACTAACATAAAGCTCATCTACCTTAACCTCGCCGTCAAAAATAAGGCGCTTCAGGTTGATGCCAAAGGCTACCTGTTTGGCCTTTAGCAATGTATCGTTTTGATAGGGCGCAGACCCCATTAAAGAAAGGCTATCCAGAGACACCGTTAACGATGGAAAGTGGGTGTAAAATGAAAGCTTTGATTTACTGAAGTTTAGCTCTCCGGCAAGGCTTTTATTGGCCAGTTTCTTAACCTGTTCAGATACCTGACCCGGGAAAAGCAGTGGTACTAGATACAGCAACAGCAGTATGGTGGCTATGACAATACCCGTCCATTTAAGTATTTTTAAGCCTATTCTTTTTACGTTCACTTTCATAACATGCTGATTTTAAATCAAGTAATAAAAGTAGGTTTTTCCTTCTTAAATAAACCTGCATTTAACTAAGCCTTAATACATAAGGGTTTGTTAAATATAAGGGGTAATTATGCATGGCTGCTTGCCCAGTCGTCATAAAAGGGTAACTTTACTTTTTATGAAAATAAGTTAAGAGATGATTAGAAAAC
>JAZKDS010000458.1:12213-12991 GCA_040387455.1 Bacteroidota bacterium | reverse complement strand
TGATTTTAAATCAAGTAATAAAAGTAAGTTTTTCCTGTACAAATTATGTTGTATTTAACTAAGCCTTAATACATAAGGGTTTGTTAAAGTAGCGCATCAAAATGTAAAACAAATCTTATAATTGCCGCTTATACTTGCTAATTAGCAACATAAAAGATAACTTTACTGTTTTAGATACCAAAAAAACCACAAAAAACATGGTTAAATCACCACTATATTTAATTATAACCGCAACTACACTTATGTCGTGCCACAGAGAAAATAAGGCCGAAGCAATGGGCGATGACAACCCGTTGCTGGCCACCTGGGATACCCCTTATCAAACACCGCCGTTTGAACTCATTAAAAATGAACACTTTAAACCTGCCTTAGAAGAGGCCATGCGCATACAGCAGGGCGAAATTGCTGCCATAGCAAACAACCATGCCTCCCCAAACTTTAAAAATACCATTGTAGCGCTGGAAAACACCGGAACGCTGCTAACCCGCATAAACACAGTGCTTAGCAACCTGAGCAGCGCCCATACTAACGATACATTGCAGGCACTGGCCCAGGAAATGGCGCCCCAACTGAGCAAGCATAGCGACGATATTTACCTTAACGAAAAGCTGTTCGCGAAGGTTAAGACCGTATGGGACAACCAGATAAGCTTTAAGCTTAACACTGAAGACACTAAACTGCTGGAAAAGAAGTATAAAGCCTTTATACGTAGCGGGGCCAACCTTGCTGAGAATCAAAAGGTACGCCTTCGTAAGATTAACGAAGAACTATCGGTAAT
>JAZKDS010000458.1:0-12203 GCA_040387455.1 Bacteroidota bacterium | reverse complement strand
TTTGGCGAGAACGTTTTAGCCGAAACCTATGATTTCCAAATGGTTGTAAGCGACAAAAATGACCTTTCGGGCATTCCGGCAGAGATAATTGCCGCTGCAGCTGATGATGCCAAAGAAGCCGGAAAAGAAGGAAAATGGCTATTTAACTTACAGAATGCCAGCGTTATGCCCTTTTTGCAGTATGCCGAAAACCGCAAGCTGCGCGAAAAGATATGGAAAGCTTACCAAAGCCGTGGCAATAACGGCAACGCCCACGATAACCGTATTAACGTTGTACAGCTTGCAAACCTACGCGCCGAACGTGCACAACTACTTGGTTATAAGACTCATGCTGCGTATGTATTAGAAGAACGTATGGCAAAAACACCCGAAAAGGTGTATGAGCTACTTAATAAGCTTTGGGAGCCGGCATTGGCCAAAGCCAAAGTGGAAGAAGCTGATATTAAGAAACTTATGACTACAGATGGTATAGAAGATGAAGTACAGCCGTATGATTGGCGCTATTATACAGAGAAGATACGCCAAGAGCGCTACAGTCTTGACGAACAGGAACTTAAACCCTACTTTAGCCTTGACAATGTGCGTAATGGCATATTTACGGTAGCGGGCAACCTTTACGGACTGAAATTCAAGCAGTTGAAAGATATTCCGGTGTACCAAAAAGATGTAACTACCTGGGAAGTAACCGAGAAGGATGGCAAGCATGTGGGCATACTATATATGGATATGTTCCCCAGGGCCAGTAAAAAAGGTGGCGCCTGGATGACCAGCTTCCGTAAAGAAAAAATGACTGATGGCGAGCGCGTAGCACCCATAATATCAATAGTTTGCAACTTTAGCAAGCCTACCGGCGATGCCCCTGCCCTGCTTACTTTTGACGAGGTTAGCACCTTTTTTCATGAGTTTGGGCATGCCCTGCACGGCCTGCTGAGCAACGTTACCTACGAAAGCCTGTCTGGCACCAGTGTACCTACCGATTTTGTAGAGCTGCCAAGCCAGATTATGGAGAACTGGGCAGCTGAACCTGAAGTACTTAAGCTGTATGCAAAGCATTATAAAACAGGTGACGTGATACCCGACGAACTGATTGAAAAACTACAAAAGGCTGCCACATTTAACCAGGGGTTTGCCACGGTAGAATACCTTGCTGCATCGTATCTTGACCTTGATTATCACACTCGTACAGAGCCAATTACACAAAACATAGTGCCTTTTGAACAGGATGCCATGGCCAAATTAGGCCTTATACCATCCATCATACCAAGATACCGCAGCACCTACTACAGCCACATCTTTAGTGGCGGATACTCAGCAGGTTACTATAGTTATATATGGAGTGGCGTGCTCGATACCGATGCTTTTGAAGCCTTTAAAACCACCTCATTATTTGATCAGGGCACTGCCAAATCATTTCGTACCAACATATTAGAACGCGGCGGCACCATTGATGCCGCCCTCATGTACAAAACCTTCCGTGGAGCAGAACCGGCCATTGAGCCGTTGTTGCGCAAAAGGGGCCTCATGACAGAATCTAAAGATGCCGCAAAATAACCCCCATAAAAATGCAAAATTCCCGCTCAAAAGGCGGGAATTTTTTCATGTAAAATCTTACAAAAATATCTCGAAAAAGGGCTAACTTTTCACTTTCGGACTTCGGAATCGCCTAATTTTTGCACTAATTTTTTCAAGTCCAAAAAGTGAAAAACCGGCACTCAAAATTTTTGAAAATCATCATCAGGAAATTTCCCCAAAACAAAAAAATAGCCACGCTTTTGGCAAGGCTATTTTTACTTTATCACATTATGACTTGTCGACTTTATGATTTTAAAATTTGTACTGAAACAAATTCTTTACAGTAGCTTTTTATCATGTCCCTCACATTTCTAAATTCTGCCCTAACCTCTTCTATAGATCCTTCTGCTTTTGCAGGGTCAGGAAAATTGTAATGAAACTTTTCGGCTTTAGTAGGCAAATAAGGGCAACGTTCTTTCGCGTTATCGCAAACCGTTATAACGTAGTCAAAGTTTATATGGCTATATTCGTCAACATGGTTGCTCGTATGGCTGCGCAGATCAATACCATCATCATACATGGCAGAGATTGCCTTACGGTTTACCCCATGTGTTTCTACTCCCGCACTATATACTTTTGCCTTGCTTCCGGCAAAAAACCTTAAATACCCTTCAGCCATTTGGCTTCGGCAACTGTTGCCGGTACATAACACTAAAACATTCTTTGTGTCCATAAAATTTAAACAAATAACCAGATTATATTAATAATACAAAATTTAGCATCAAATCCAAAAATGAGCTGCAACCCAACAACCGACAGCGTTATAATAAGCGGTTTTTTATATTTAGCCAGCTTTTGTGCCTTATTAGCAGCATGAACCGGGGGTACAGCATTGTGCATTGCTAAGGTCTTTTAAATTAGTTTTTAGCTTGGTTGCGGGCAAGCCACAGCTATCCAGGGCCAGGCATGCAGTTGTTTTAGCTTCCAGTATAAAATGGTCGCCATTAAAAGCCAGATTGTAGCGCCCTATGGTACTACCCTGGTATTCTACCTCAACCTCATCATCAACAAGGCCAAGCTCATCTTCGCATAGGGTAATAATGTTTAGCAGCTTGCCCGGTTTTAGGCGGTGCTCATAATCATCGGCATTCCATAACTGAAAATTTACTGCCGTTTCCTGCCTTGTAGTCCCTCCGCAGTCTATAAACCTGCGGGTTACCATACCCACCTCTGTAACATGAAAATGCCCGGGTACAAAATCTCCACCATCAACTTTAAATACCACGTTGTCTAATTTTGGCAAAATAGCTTTAACTTCAGATAATTTCATAATCATGTTTTTTATTTAGCAGCAGTTGTTACCGCGGCAGGTTAATGCACTGGCAATAACGCCAAAATAAGCCTGAAGTACATCAATAGCCTTTTCATCAATACAATAGCAAATAGCTGTACCCTCTATGGTGCCTTTTATCAGCCCGGCATTTTTAAGTTCTTTTAAGTGCTGAGATACCGTGGCCTGTGCCAGTGGCAGCTCATTTACTATATCGCCACAAATACAGGTATTAACCTTAAGCAGGTACTCTATAATAGCCACCCGTGCCGGATGCCCAAGTGCCTTAGCCATGGTGGCAATCGCATTCTGCTGTGCGGTAAATCCTTCGGTTTTAGTAAGTCCCATATGGCCTTATTTATATATCGCAATGTTACGATAAAATACTATTCAAAAGCCTTCGCAACAATAATTTCACAAAAAAATTACATTGGGTTATAAAAAAAGCCCTGCTAAAAGCAGGGCCATATTTTTTTAGAAAGCTGCTAAGAAGCTCAGTAGCTAAGCGGCTCAGTAGCTTTTTTATCCATGATATACTCTCGAAAACACAATTTTACCATCCTTAACATCATACACCTCTGCAATAAGCATGTCGGGTTCGCCGTCTACCTGGCGGGTATATTCTATAAACACACGGTCGCCATTAGCAGTAAAGGTACCCGGCTTGTAGTATAACGACGGAAGCCTGTCATAAGCGCCACGCCACCACTCGCGCAGGGCATCGCGGCCTTTTACAAGCCCGTTGGTTTCCGGCTGGTGAATTTTAAGCTTTGGGCTATAGTGCTGCGCATCATCGGCATACAGGTCCAAGAGCCTTTCGAGCTCGCGCGAATTAAACGCTTCAATCCACCTAAAGGCAATGTGTTGCAATGCAATTGGGTCCATTAAACGTTTTTAAGGTTAATAACTTCCTGCTCAGTAAGCATGCGGTAGTTGCCGCGCGGAAGGTTCTTTTTAGTAAGTCCCGCAAAAGATACGCGGTCTACCTTAAGCACATCATACTTAAACTCTTCAAAAATGGCGCGTACCACCTTAACGTTTTGCGTGCGCAGCTTAATACCAATCTCTGTTTTAGGCTGGCCTTCAATATAGCTTATCTCATCTATATACAGGCGGTGCTCGCCCAGTGTAACGCCACCCTGCATTTTTTCAAAATCTTCAAATTTCAGGTTCTTATCAAGCGATACCTGGTAAATTTTAAACGATTTTTGGTTCGGCAAGCCAAACTTGCGCACCATATCTACATCATTGGTAAACAGCAATAGCCCGGTAGTATTAGTATCCATACGGCCTATAGGTTGCAGGTTGTACTTGCTGGCGCCACGCACTAACTCGGCCACATTGCGCAGGGCATCGCCCTCGCCGGCTGTAGTAAAGTTTTTAGGCTTATTAAGCAGTACATATTCTTTTTTCTCTGGTATAATGGTAACACCGTCAAAAATTACCTTATCAGTAAGTAAAACTTTGCGGCCCATCTCTGTAACTACTTCTCCGTTAACGGTAACATTACCACTTTGTATATAAATATCGGCATCACGGCGGCTGCACATGCCAGAGTTTGCAATAAACTTATTAAGCCTTAGCTCGTCATGATTTTTAGGTGTTGCCGGTTTAGGCTTAGGCGCGGCTTTAGGCGCTGCACCTTTTATAAATGCTGCTTTGCGCACGGGCTTATCGCCGGTAGCACTACCTTCAGGCTTAGCCGCAGTTCTTGGTTTTGGTTTTTTATTCAATGGCTTAGACGGCCCGCTGCTGCTTTTCTTTCTGTCATTACTTCCGCGCGATGCTCCGCCCCTGCTGTTACCCTTGTTCATTACTAAATATTTTTTGCAAAGATAGTTTTTTTTAAGCAAGGTTTTGAGGTACTTAGCAACTTAGGTTCTGAGTTTTATAATGTAAAGCACCTTAAAAGGTCAGAACCTAAGTACCTCAGCTGCTTACACCAACAGCTCGCGGCCGTGCACCAGCACATCGGGGTCTATCAATGCAATGCAAAAAACGCCCGAAACAATCAGGAATTTAAGCACATTGTGCAGCATTAGGTATTCCGCATGGGTTTCGGCTTTCCAAAGCCTGAGTAAAAAGAAGATAATAACCAGCATGCCGGCATAAAAGTAAATATCCATATAGCCCACATCATACACCTCTATAAGGTAATATACGGGTATAACCGTCAGGAATATAAGGCCGGCAATAATGTTTTTTGCAGCGCGTTCGCCCAGCATTACGGGTATGGTGCGGTAGTTAGCCACCATATCTCCGGCCAGGTTTTCCAGGTCTTTTATCATTTCGCGCACCAGTATCAGCAGGTATAAAAAGGTGGCGTGCACATAAATTTCGGGGTAAAAATTTTTAAAATACATCAGGATGCCAAAAAAAGGCAGCACCGCTAAAAAGGCTGCGGTAAGGTTACCGATGATGGGGTATTTTTTAAGCTTATGGCTGTAAAACCATATCAGGAAAATATAGCCCGAAAAGAAAACCGCTGCCCGCCACGATACCATTATGGCAAGCAGCACCACAATAAAATTAAGCACAAAATATACCTGCAACTTGGTACCCTGGCTCACCAGCCTGTCCAGCATAGATTTTTTAGGCCTGTTGATAAGGTCCTTCTGCGCATCATAAAAATTATTGATAATATAACCCGAAGCAATGGTTAACGATGAGGCCAACACTATTAAAAACAGGTTCAGGTCCAGGATAACATCAAGCGCGCGGCGCTCTTTATTTAATATAAATATGGCCGAAAGGTACTGCGCAAGGGCAATAACGGGTATGTTGTAGCCCCGTACTACCGAGAACAGGCTGAAAATTTTCATTAAAACCAGTTTTACCTTCCTGGATACCATAACGTTTATTAATGTTAACTTTTTAAGGGCGCATTTATTGCAACGCCGTAAAGATAAAGGTAAAAGGGTTTACAATTGCCAACAGGCTGCTAATTAACCGAAACAGAATGGCGGCCTGCAAAAAAAATTATAAGAATATGACTACTGCCACGCAACCGTTTTATAATTTAAGTATCTAATAACAAATCAAATAACCATACTATGAAAAAAACTATGTTACTTTTTGGCCTTTGCGCCATTTTTGCGTCATGCAGCGATGACGACAACTCCGATCCGGTTAACGTAATTTTACCGGTGCTTGATGCAAATAAGGTACTTGCCCTTAAGGTAGACCTGCTTACCAATACCTTTGAAGGCGGCAAGGTGCTTGAATTTGAAGGACCTACAGACACCTTTACCATTAGCGCCGACTATAATGTGCCGGGCGATTTTGGTGACATTACCCTAAAATACAACGAAGTGGATGCCAATCTTTTTGAAGGCACCATTCACTGGATGGGCCTTGGCGAGATTACATACCCAAGCTTTGAACTGCCTAATGCCTTTGCTGCAATAGATAATGAAACTGCCATGCCTGCTGCCAATGGTTTTGAATTTGTAAGCTACGGCAGCGAGTTTGGCTCGCCATCGCCTTATTATGAAGAGAATGCCGATTTAGCCGCCATTTGGGATGCTGTTGATAACCTGCAGCTGGTAAAAGACTACCGTATTACCAACCCCAACGCCAAGGTGCAGTTGTTTTTATATACCCCAAGCGTAGGTGTGGGCAACCCCGCCGAGTGGGACTGGATAATATTCTTAAAAAATTGATTATTTGTTGATCTAGCCCCGAAAGGGGCTTTTCCTTTTAGAGGAACTGGGTTATTGCTTTAGAAATTTTAATATTAAAAGCATTCAGCACATGTGTGCATTAATTTTATAACTATTTTTAAAACCTAATCTAAAACCACTATGAAAAAGATTCTATTATTAGTTGCTCTTGCATTATTTACTGTGGCATGCAGTGATGATACTGACACCGTTACTACCGAGCCCCAGGTTAACAAAGTGTTGTTACTAAAAGTTGACCTTACAACCAATGCTTTTGAAGGAGGCAAAGAACTTGAATTTGCTGATGCAGATAGCTTTACCATTGACGCTGATTATGATTCGCCCTTTGATTTTGGAAGTATAAAACTTATTTATTCTGAAACAAATACAACCTTATTTGATGCCGGCATTGTATGGATGGGCACAGGTGCCATAACCTATCCTGAATCATTAGACCTGCCCGATACTTTTGCGCCTGTCGGGGTAAATGTGCCAATGCCTGAATTTGAAATGGTATTTGGATACACGGGCGACCCTGACTACCAATATTATTATGACGATGTAAATTATACTGCTATATGGAATGCAGTAAACAACCTTGATATTGTTAAGCAATATCGAACCTCTAACCCTGAAGCCAAAGCACAGCTTTTTCTTTACACACCAGGCATAGGTATTGGCGATCCTGCTTACTGGAAATGGATTATTTTTCTAAAAAATTGATTATTTGTTGATCTAGCCCCGAAAGGGGCTTTTTTTATGTAAGATTCTAAGCCACTAACCATCTTAGTTATTTAGCTTTGAATCTGTGTAGCTCATGGCTAAACGGCTTAGCAGCTTCCTCAACGATTCATCCACCAGATACTACCGTTAAGCACCAGCGCATAACTTACCCAAATTATATAAGGTATAAACAGGTAAGAGGCCGCTTTGTGCACTTTAGCAAACAGCACATAGGTTTCATAAATCATCAGCCACAGTATAATAATTTCAAAAAAGGCAAGCAATGGGTTGCACATCCCAAAGAATATAAAGCTCCACGCCATATTAAGCGCAAACTGAATGGCAAAAAATTTAAGGGCCTTTTTTACATTAGCTTCGTCTACATTAATTTGGCCCCAAACAAGGCCACCGGCTATGCCCATTAAAAAATACAGCAGTCCCCATGCCACCGGAAAAGCCCAGTTGGGCGGCGTAAACACCGGCTTGGCAAGCGTAGGATACCACGTAGTTACACTGGTTTGCGTTATTTGGCCTGCAATGTAGCCCAGCCCCACCGTGGTAGCTATCATGATCATTATTTTTAAAATACGTGGCATTGCTTTTTTGTTTGTTTTGAATATCAAAGATACAATGAAGTTACAATGCAGCAAAGGGGCAAAGAGGCAAAGTTTTCCGGGCAACATCATGTACTTTGCAACTTTGCAACTCTGCCACTTTAAATGTTATATTTGTGGCTAAATCTAAAAACCATGGTTCCTGAACAATTTGTTGCCGCACCCTATACCGCTTCGGCACAAAAAGGCAGCTTTAGCTGGAGCGCCCCCAGCAACATAGCCCTTGTAAAATACTGGGGTAAAAAGGCCAACCAAATTCCGGCCAACCCATCCATAAGCTTTACGTTGAGCAACTGCAAAACCATTACCACGCTTTCTTTTGAAGAAAAGAAAAAAAGCGATGGCTTTAGCTTCGACTTATTGTTTGAAGGCCAGCCTAAAGAAAGCTTCCGCCCTAAGATCGAAAAATTCTTTGAGCGCATAGCTGCCTACCTGCCGTTTTTAAAAAGCTATCATTTTACCATAGATACAAAAAATACGTTTCCGCACAGCAGCGGCATCGCCTCTTCGGCCTCGGGCATGGCGGCACTTGCCGTTAACCTTATGAGCCTGGAGCGCCTGCTAAACCCCGATATGACTAACGATTATTTTTACCAAAAGGCATCGTTTTTAGCACGATTGGGTTCAGGCAGCGCCTGCCGCAGCGTAAAAGGCAGCACTGTTATCTGGGGTAATCACGCCGATACACCCGGCAGTACCGATTTGTTCGGGATTCCGTTTAACGAGGTAAATGAGGTTTTTAAAACTTACCAGGATACCATTTTGTTAGTAGACAAAGGCGAAAAACAGGTAAGCAGCACCGTGGGACACGACCTTATGCACGGCCACCCCTATGCCGAAAGCCGCTTTGCACAGGCGCACACCAACCTTACCGCCATTAAAAAGGCGCTTGTTGAGGGCGACCTTAATGCTTTTATAAAAATTACCGAGAGCGAGGCCCTTACCCTGCACGCCATGATGATGGCCAGCCAGCCCTATTTTATACTGATGAAGCCCAATACGCTCGAGATAATAAACCGCATATGGAAATACAGGACCGAAACTTCTGTACCTGTGTGCTTTACACTCGATGCCGGTGCAAACGTGCATGTGCTGTATCCCGAAAACGTTGCAGGTGAAGTTTTAGCATTTATTAAGGCCGATTTGCTTGGCTATTGCCAAAACAACCAGTACATTTGCGACAAAATTGGCACGGGTTCGCAACCACTTTAATTAAACATTTGTTAAGTTAAACTGCACTGTTAATTTTTACGTACCTTTATATACAAATAGATAGCAACCAAACGCACAATGAAAGGACCGTTATTTTACTCAAAAATATTACTTTTTGGAGAACATGGTATCAATAAGGGCTCTAAAGGGTTGGCCATTCCATACAACTTTTACAACGGCGGCCTTAGGGTAGATGATAATCAAACCGAAATCGCAATTAAAAGTAATGCCAGCCTTGCCAGGTTTGTAGATCATCTTGAAAAACTACAGGCCCAAGAACCTGAGCTGGTTACTTTTGACCTGGCTACGCTTAAGCTTAATGTAGCAGCCGGTATGTATTTTGACAGCAGCATACCACAGGGCTACGGTATAGGCAGCAGCGGTGCGCTTGTAGCAGCTATTTATGACCAGTATGCAGATAATAAAATAACGGTATTAGAAAACCTTACACAGGAAAAACTACTTACCCTTAAAAAGATATTCAGCCGCATGGAAAGCTTTTTCCACGGCACAAGCTCAGGCTTAGACCCGCTTAACAGCTACCTTAGCCTGCCTATACTTATCAATTCTGCCGACAGCATAGAGGCTACCGGCATACCCATGCAAAACCTTGAGGGCAAAGGCGCCATCTTTTTGTTAGACAGCGGCATTGTAAAAGAAACCGCCCCAATGGTACAGCTGTTTATGGAAAGCCTTAAAGACAAGGGTTTCCGTGCCATGCTTAAAAACCAGTTCCTTAAATATACCGATGCTTCTATCGAAAGCTTTTTACACGGTGATATAAAAGCATTGTTCATCAATACAAAAGAGCTCTCTAAAGTAGTGTACAACAACTTTAAGGCCATGATACCGGAGCAGTTTCATGAGCTTTGGCAAAAAGGTATTGAAAGCAACGACTACTACCTTAAACTTTGCGGAAGCGGTGGCGGTGGCTACATTTTAGGCTTTGCGCCTGATATTGAAAAAGCCAAGCTGGCACTACAAGGTCATAAAGTAGAGGTGGTTTACCAGTTTTAAATGATGGAATTTGCTGCCTTAAAACTATTAAAAAGCTTTATTGATGGGCTGTTTATAGGTTTTGGCATCTTACTGCCTATATTTTGCCTGATTAAAACCGTCAATCTTAAAACCCTGCATTTAAAAGAGCTTTTTATTCTTACTGCAGTGCAAACCATACGCATTAGCGGTATTGTTTATGCGCTGTTACATCTGCCCGACCTGTATCGTACTTATTTTGTCCAGACCGGTTATGAGCAAACTACAGTAGTAGGCGATTTGATGCCACGGCAAATACTGCTCTTTAGGTTTTATCCGCCGCTGGCCTATCTTGTATTTACACAGCTTCTTTGGATTAAAAAGTTATACCTGCATAAGGCAATATTAATCGTGTTCTCAATTTTGCTGCTGACAGTGCCCCTTTGGTTTCAAATTTCTGCTATGCTGCGCCTTTCCGAAGCAGATTATATCGGGCCGAACTGGCTTGCAATTTGGGTTAACATCCTGAAATATGCATTGCAAGACACCCTACTATTCTTTTTTACAATCTCTATACTATTACTGATAAGCGGAAAACTAAAGCCCCTTAAAACAGCATAACACTTATTTTTATGGAATTCCAGATTACCCAGCTTTTACGCGTTCTTTTCGAATCGCTTTTTATTGGCTTTGCCATTATCATACCCATTGTTTCGCTTATAAAAACCAGCAACCTTAAAACCCTGCTGGTTAAAGACCTGTTTGTACTGCAGGCGGTTCAGGCCATACGCGTTGCCGGCATCATGAACTTGCTACTGGCACTACCCGATGCTTACAGCGTGTATATAGAGCAGCATTCGGTTGGTGTTACCTACCCGGTATCGTTTCAACTGTTTACGTTTTACCCCACCCTTGCCTACTTTATCCTTACACAGTTTTTTTGGTTCAAAAAGCTATACATGAAAAAATCGGCGCTCATAACCCTGTGCCTGTTCTTGCTTATTTTACCGTCTGACTGGATATTAACCATACTCGCCACGCTTGATGCCCCGCAGGTAGAGTACCTTCCTGCATCATGGAGGCTGCACACTGCCACTACACTGGCGCGCATAGGGCTTAACATTGTGATTTTCTTTTTTACCACATTCAGCCTTATGGTGGTAAGCGGCAAGCTAAAGCAGTTTACCGAAAAGAAATAAGCCACAGGCTTAAATCTTAAACACAATACAAAGCCCCTTTTAAGGGGCTTTTGCTTTTTAGCATCGGCTTCACCTACATTTTTATATGTTTTACCTTAAATTTCATGAAGTAATTGTAACAGATTATATTTTTGATAAGCGTTTCCTTACATCAAAAGTTAAAGTTAAAACCGGCGCGCAACCCATCCCGTTTATATACATCTAATAGTTTTAAAAACATTTATGATTGCCATGAAACTAAAATTTATTTCCAGACTGATGCTGTGCATGGGCGCAGCCATTGCTTTTACGTCATGCGACATTGATGACGACAACAATAATTATAACCCGCCGGCAGATACTGCGGCTTATGGGGTTATTGTAAACGCCAGCCCTAACAGTGGCGACCTGTACTTTTTTGCCGATGCAAACCAGGTAAACAACACCGGGCTTAGCTATACCGGAGCTAACGGTTATTATAACTTTTTTCCGGGCAACCGCCTTCTTAGTGTTAAAAACACGGCAGGCACCACAGTAGCCACCGATAGCATTACACTTACAGCCGGGCAGTACTTTAGCGCATTTGCCGTAAATACATTTGATAACATTGAGCTGGTTACCTATACCGACTCATTACAGTATCCTGCGGCTAACAAGGCCTATTTGCGCTTTATAAATCTTTCGCCCGATGCTGATAGTATTAATGTATCTAGCCTGACCGCTACCTTTGCCACAGGGCTTGCCTTTAAACAGGCAACAGATTTTATTGAAGTACCAAGTGGCACTTACGATTTTACTTTTGCAGATACTGCAAGTGGCGACAGCCTGTTTACAGATACTGCCGTAAACCTGTATGCCGGGCATATTTACACCATCTATTCTAAAGGATTTGTAACGCCTACTACAGGCAGCAACGATACTTTTAGTACTGAATTACTGAGAAACTATTAATTCTGGATTCTATTTTAAGATGAAGAGGCGCCCTAAAGCGCCTCTT
>JAZKDS010000457.1:6446-7394 GCA_040387455.1 Bacteroidota bacterium | reverse complement strand
CTTAACCTTAGCAATAAAGAAATTGCATCGTTACTGCAAATAAGCCATGAAAGTGCCATTACAAAAAAATACCGCATTAAAAAGAAGATGGAAATTAACGATGATGAAGCCTTTGAAAAGCTATTGATGGCTATTTAAGACTTTTAGCATTTATATATAAAAAAGGAGTGCCCGGAAATTCCGGGCACTCCTTTTTTATATTGGTACATTTTAGTTCCTTTTGTATACCCTTATATAATCTACTAAGGTAGCACACGGAAATACAGCTTCGGGCACAATAGCCCCGCCATAGGTCATGTTATCATTGCCGCCCACGCCTGCCGATAGTATCAGGTAAAACTTGTGCGAAAACGGATTCCATTCGTCAAAGTGGTGCGAATACTCTGATTTAAATACTGTCTTACCATCTACAGTTACTTTAGCATCGGCATCTTCACCGTCGGCAGCATTGCCAAAGGCATCGCCATCATTAAAATAGTTTATATGGTATACGTGCTCATCTACACTAAACTCCATACGGTTAGCATACCAGTCTATACGGTATAAGTGGTAGCCTCCGCTGCCGGCGTTAGGGTTATTATCTGTTACAGGCCATTGCCCGTAGCCGGGGTTAACGTCAGGTACCTGTTGCTCCTGATAGTTATAGTAAGCCCCTTTGTGACCGTGGTTCCATTCGGCATACTCATTATTTTGCCAAAACCAGGCATAGTGCATACTACCCAGGTTAGCATAAGGTATTGCGCCTACATACTCCATAATATCAACTTCGCCACCTTGCGGCCACATTATATGGTCTTCGGTTCCGGGTTTTTCGGCGGGCATCATCCAAAAGGCAAAGCCCTGGCCTTTATATTTTACATCGCGCGCCCATACACGGGCTTCTATACGACAGCCGGGCCCTACAGCAAACTTATCTTTAGTGTTAAGCCTGCCGCTGGTATAATTGCG
>JAZKDS010000457.1:6069-6436 GCA_040387455.1 Bacteroidota bacterium | reverse complement strand
GTCTACATGCCATTCTTTGCGTGTGGTAATGTTAAGAAGTCCCGGCGCATTAGTGTCGCCATCTTCTATTTTAACGTTTTCGGGTCTATCGGTAGCACGGTCCAACTGGCCGGTACCAAAGTTTCCGTTAATACCGGTTCCGGTTTCGTAGTTCCATTTGCCAGAATCCAGCATATCGCTGTCAAATTCATCATTCCACAGCAACTGGTAACCCTGATATTGTGTTACCACAATTCCGGTTGGCACTTCGTGCTCCTCTGGCTCTTCGGGTACAACGGGCACAATAACATTTGGGTCGGTGGTTGAGTCATCGCTGCCGCAAGATGCAAGCATAGCCATGACGGCTAAAGCGCAGGCAATTTTATTC
>JAZKDS010000457.1:0-6059 GCA_040387455.1 Bacteroidota bacterium | reverse complement strand
AAAATCCACTTAATAAGGCAAAAACAAATATCTTCATAATACAAATAACGTTAAGTGGATAAAATAAATGTTTTGGAATAACAAATATATAAAAGTTTAGCAAAGGTTAAGCATGTATTATTAATGTTAAAACGGGGCAAAATTCAACTTGTTAAAATATGTTAAAATAGCTGCCAAAATAAATTTCAACTATTTTACACCTTTTGTCTATGCCATTGGTCTATAAAAAACACCGTTAAACCCCTAAAACACTCACTTCCATGTGTTGACTATAAAGATTTCTTATAGTTGTCTATGTTTTGTCTATTATGATTTCTTTAACGTTATTGGTTTTTGTATTTACTTTGTACCTGTAAAAGATATCCCAACTATCTTCTACGTATCAGATAACAAAAAAGCTAAACAAACAAACATGAATTTACACAAAGACGTACTACAAACTTAGGATATCCCTATACCCTAATACCTTATATAGAGATTTTGCCCCCATGAAGCCTCTTTATGCCCGACGGAAAATTCGTTCGAAACACAAAAAAAAAACCGTGTTGAGTAATGGAATGAAAAAGACTACAACGTTGTAGTTCAATACTCTTAAAGTTTTCTTAAAATTTTCTTAAAATTTAACATAAAATTATTTTTTGGAAACTTTATTTTGATGTACATTTGCCCCCGCAACCAAGAAATAGTTAAGCCCCCCTTAACTACCTAAATTTTAAATAATTACTAAATGAAAAAAGCATTATTTCTACTATTGCTTGTGCCTTTTATTGGCCTTTCGCAAAGTACAAATGTTAAGTGGAATTCTGATTCACCTACAGTAGATCAATCAACGTTTATAAGCTCTCAGAGCATTGTTTGGAATGGTATTGACCATGACAACGCTAGCTGGGCCGGAGGCTGGAGGATTAATAATCTAGCTAACAATGGATCTAGCGCCTTTAATTCCGGAAAATATATGGAATTCAGGGTTACAGCTAACAACGCGAAAAAATTCAATCCTTCTACTTTTAAGCTTACCTATACAGGTAACGGCGATAATTCGCCAAGAAAGATGTTACTTAGCTACAGTAAGGATAACTCGAGCTGGACTGATTTATCTGCACAGGATTTGATTACTGATAACTCAAATCATTTAATTACATTCAGTTTCCCTTCTTCTTTAGAGGTAATACAAAACCAAACACTTTACATACGTGTTTACATGTATGGTTCTGTTAGCCAATACTATACTGATTTTCTTGTTAAGAATAGTTATGCCAATGTAGACGGCCCTACTCTTGCGGGTACAGGCGCTACTTACAGCACTGTATTATTAGCTGCAGATGATAATGGCATTGTTACTAACGTAAACACTGCTGCTGCTATTAATGTATTAGCTAACGATGTTAATACATCAGGTGCTACTGTAACCGTTACTACTGCCCCTTTACATGGTACTGCTGTAGTAAACAACAATAACACTATTACATACACACCTGCAACAGGCTACCTTGGTACCGATACATTTAAGTATAAGGCTGCTAACGGAGCTGCTAATTCTACAGCTACAGTTACTTTAACTGTAAAAGGCACTACCCCTACCACAGGCAAACTTAGCGGCACATATTATGTGGGCGATTATGGCCATTTTACAACAATTACACAAGCGGTAGCGTATCTAAACAGTAATGGTGTAAACGGTTCTGTAAACTTCCTTTTAGTAAACAATGCTGTTACTAAAGTATATAACACAACAAACGGAGAAACGTTTCCTATTACTATAAACGGTGACTTTCAGGGTAACAACAATGCAAACCATATTATAACTTTCAAGCCTGCCCCCGGCAAGAATGTTAAAATTGAAGCCTTAAGGCCAGTAGCCGTTAACGGCCAAAATGATGGTGGTTCTTGGGCTGTGCCAGCTGTATTTAAACTTTATGGTTCTGACAACATTATATTTGATGGTAGCAATACTACAAATGGCACTACAAGGAACATGGTTATTGTAAACAGCAGCTATGCCGGTAACATAAACCACACTACAGGTGCTGATGGCGACAATAACTCTAATGACTACACTGACAGGGCAGTTGTTTGGTTGGCTCCTAACGGAACTGACGATGTTAAAAACATTACTATTAAGTATGTTCAAATAAAACAAGCTTACAAAAACTCTGCTGACAACTACTGTATGGGTATATTTGGCGGCAGCAGCAATACTTTTGAAAGCAACGAAATTACTCATGGTAATGCAAGTGCAGCACTTAAAAACATAAACATTACCGGTAACGACTTTGTTAACGTTAAAGAGGGTATCTATATTAATGGTACTACAAGCTCTATATCTAACAACATTACCATACATGATAACGACCTTGGCTCTGAAAACAACCAGGAATCTATCATCCTGCCTATAAGCCTTAATGATGTTGATACGTTTACAATAAGCCAAAACTTTATTTACAAACTGTACCGTGTTACTACTGCTGCAGATCTTGCATCTGGTGGTATAAACATTACAGGTGAGTGCCGTAACGGTAACATCTTTAAAAATGATATTAAAGACCTAAAAAGGCCTACAGAAAACGATAAGATATTTGCAGGTATAATACTTTCATCTACTTATGCTAGCAGCAACATTAAAGTATACAACAACTTTGTACTTGATGTATCGGCTAAAGGTAACGGCGGTGGTTACAGCAACGGTTATGGTATAGTGGCAGACCAGGGTTCTGGTTACAAAATTTACCACAACACTGTAGTACTTACCCCGGCAAGTAACCAGTCTAACGGTGGATATTCGGCTGCATTTTATGTAAACGAAGGTGTAACAGCCCTTGATGTAAGGAACAACATTTTTGTAAACGCACAAACGCAAACTACAACAAGAAGAACGGCTATATCTGTTAAAAACACAGCTGCTAACCTAAACAACGTATTTGCTTTCCTTGACTACAACAACTATTATTCTACAGACAGGTTTGGTTATGTAGCAGTAAATAACGGAACAGGCAACATTACATGGGCAGGTGAGCCAAATAACGAAAACAGCGATTACATTTGGTTGTTTGACACATGGAAAACTGCAGTAGGCGGTAAAGACACACACTCTAAAAACGTTAACCCATCATTTGCTTCGGCTACAGACCTGCACGTTAATGCTTACTCTGCTGCTAACAATGGTTTTGTTGATGCCGGTACTAACGCTATAAACACGATTGTACCTAAAGATATTGATGGCCAGGTAAGGAAAACTACTACTCCTGACATGGGTGCTGACGAATTTGGCCCGGTAGCTATGCCTACACCAGGCAGCTCTGAAGGTATCTTCTGCGACAGCGCTACAACATGGAACGGAACTACATGGAGCAACGGTAACCCGGCTTCTACAAAAGATGTTATATTTAATGCAGCCTTTACTAAAACAGGCGGTACACTTGAAGCTTGCTCTATATATGTACTTAACGGCGCTGTTGTTAAGTTTGAAGGCAACGCTACTGCAAATGTAGTACACAGTGTAAACGTAGCAGAAACAGGCTCTCTTACTTTTGAAAGCGGTTCTCACCTTGTACAACAGGAAGAAGATCAAAACTCTGGTATAGTTACTGTAAAACGTAAAGGTGGCCTTCTTAAAAAACTGGATTACACACTATGGAGCTCTCCGGTAGTAGATTACCGCGAAGGTGTAACAGGTGGCTTAACAAACTACCAGTCATTACAAGAGTTTTCTCCAGCTACTTTAGCTAACCGTTTTTACTACTACAACACGTCTAACGACCAGTATGCTGCTTATGCAACTCCTGCCGCTACTAAGTTTACAAAAGGTAAATCAGTACTTGTACGTATGCCTAACGAAATATTTGGTAACACAGAATACAACAATGGTAACCAACGTGTGCAGTTTGAAGGTGCTTTTGAAGGTACTCCTAACACAGGAACTCAAAGGATAGCACTTAGCTATATAGACGGAAAAGGCTTTAACGCAGTAGGTAACCCTTACCCATCGCCAATAAACATTTCTGCCTTTATTCAGGAAAATGCTGTAAATGCAGGTACAATATCCGGTACAGTTTGGTTATGGAGAAAAACAAACAACAACTCTCTTTCAAGCTACGCTACATGTACACTTGAAGGTTATGTTAACAACGTTGCCATGAACCCTGACGGTACAGGTAACAACGAAGGTAATACGGTTCTTGTAGACCCAATGTATATAGTAGATGGTGGTTTATTTAACACAGGTCAGGGCTTTATAGTAAAAGCGCTTGCTGCTAACAAAGACCTTATCTTTAAAAACAACATGCGTGATGGCTCAAACCACACAACATCATTCTTTAAAACTGCAAATAGCGGTAATACTGAAGAAGTACTACAAGATGGCCGTTTTTGGTTAAACATTAAAGGTACTGAAACATTTAGCCAGTCTCTTGTAAGCTACCATGACTACACTACAGATGGTTATGACAATGCATATGACGGTACTGTAATAATAAGTGGTAACCTTAACCTTTACTCTACACTAGAGCTTGAAGATGACACAATGAAACTTGCTATACAAGCTAAAAGCATGTTTACAGATAATGATATTGTGCCACTTGGCTTTGTTGCCAGCGCAGCAGGTACTTATACATTTGAAATTGACCGTACAGAAGGTATCTTCTCTCAGGGCCAGCAGATATATGTTAAAGACAACATGCTTGGTGTAACACACAACCTAAGCGATGGTGGTTTTGACTTTACTACTGATGCAGGTACATTTAACAGCCGTTTTGAGGTTGTTTACCAGCCGCAAGGCCAACTGGGTACAGATATACCTGTAATAGATGCTAAAGAGGTTATAGTATACCGCGATGGCAACCAGGTTAAAATAAACTCTTCTGAAGTAATAAGCGCTGTAACAGTATTTGATATGCTTGGCAGAACACTTTATACTAAGAACAATATAGATGCTACAGAGTTTTCTACTGCAGACATCAACACTGCCCAGCAAGTTATCCTGGTTAACACAACCTTAGAGAACGGCCAGGTAGTTTCAAAGAAAATTATGATGAACTAATCATAATCGTTTAGTAATTTTTTAGTTGGATGTAGGGCCCCGGTGGCTTTTGTTACCGGGATCTTTTTTAAACAAAAATTACATCTTATTTTTTTAAATTAATTAGGGTCGCCCCACCCTTCTACAATATATTATAAAGGAAACTTTATAATGTTTAGTAATTTTTTAGTTGGATGTAGGAAACCCTGGCAATTTATTGTCAGGGTTTTTTTATTAAAATGATTTTACATGTTTAACAAAAGATTAACAACAATCATATCTTTTTAGACTTTTTAAGAATATTTTAAATTATTTAATGAATATTCTAAGTTTTATTTAAATATTTTGTAATTTTATTTTAACAAACAATTAACACCCTACATATCAGTACATTTGTATATCCAAAACATCTATTTATATGAGTAATTCTATTTTAAAACAAAAAAGCAAGTTGCTTTACTTATGCGCATCACTTGCCTGTGCTTTAAGCACATTTGCATTTGAGAATAATCCGGACCAGATTCCACCCAATTGTACCTTGATTCCTGCCACGGGTGCCACCGCAACATCGGGCAACGCGGCAGCGGCAATAGACAACAACGGCGGCAGCCGCTGGGAAAGTGCTTCTACCGACACGGAAAGCCTTACCGTAGATTTAGGTTCGGCAGTAAGCATAAACACCGTTACCATAGACTGGGAAACAGCAAATGCTAAGAACTACACGCTGAGCGGATCTATAAACGGTACCGACTGGACAGTTATAGAGGGCTTTACCAATATGGCAGCAGGCGCCCGTACCGATATTATTGATGGCATTAACACCACCTACCGCTACCTGAAAATGGACGGTACAGCGCGCAACACACAGTACGGCTATTCTATATGGGAATTTTATGTTTGTGCAGATGCTATTATAGCGGCCAATTGTGTGCCGGCAGTAATAGAATCGGCAAATGCCACATCTGGCAATGCAGCACTTGCAATTGACAATGACACGAACTCGAGATGGGAGAGCGCTTTTGAAGACCCGCAAACCTTTACTGTA
>JAZKDS010000456.1:0-5758 GCA_040387455.1 Bacteroidota bacterium | reverse complement strand
CTAACTGATCTATAATTACTTGTGCCATAACTATTGTTTTTAATGTTTTTAAAACGAGCCGAGATTTTAAAACACAGGTTGAACTTCACTCGAAATTTTCGGCATATGGGTGAAGCTCAATCTAAAATCTAATTTCTGAAATTATTACCACTGTGTGCTGTAACTCATCATCCATTGTATACCATACTTATCGGTAAGCATACCATAATAATCGCCCCAAAACATATCCTGAAGCGGCATCTGTACATTACCGCCTTCGGCAAGGCCTGCAAATACACGGTCAGCTTCTTCCCTGCTCTCCGCACTTAGCGATAATGATATGCTACTACCGTTAGTTACCTGAGGCATGTTGCTTGGCACATCTGTACCCATTATTACACTGCCTCCTATAGGTAGGGCAATATGCATAATACCATTTTCTTCACCGGCGGGTATTCCACCTTCTCCATCAGCACAACCTTCACCTTCAGTTTTTTCGGCATCGGCAGGCATGTCTTTAAAGCGCATCAGCATGGCAAACTCGCCACCAAACACACTTCTGTAAAAATTAAAAACCTCTTCGGTATTGCCGTTAAAGTTTAAATAAGGGTTTACTACTTTCATGACTATTGTTTGTTTGTTATTCGTCTTTTGCTATTTCCTTATTTCTAATAAGGTTTTCAGGTTATTAAGGCTTACATCCAGGTCTTTGCCTAATGCGCCTTTCATCAAATTTGTCATCAGGTTAAGCGGATAACTACTTTTTCCTGTCATACCCCAGGTAACCTTAGTACTGTGCTCTGTAAGCGTCTCGGTAATCATATACAGGTGGCCCACGCTTTTAAACGGCCTTATAAAGCGCACTTCGCTGGTTAGTCGCTCACCATCGGCAATGCCGGTAATTTCATGCTCGCCTTCGCCTGCCTTACTGTTACCATTCCAGGCATAAATAAAGCCTACAGCACCATCTGTACCGGTAAATGTTTTTTTCATATCAGGATCGGTCATTACCCATTTACTATAATAGTCCTGGTTTTTAATGTATTTGATATAATCAAAAACCTCATGTTTTGGCGCGTTAATAACAATATTACGCTCTACCCCATACTCTTTTGGAATAAACAGGGCAATGATAAAAGGGAGCGCTATAATGGCAACTACAATAATAATTACTGTTTGCATAGTTTATTGTTTTTCTAAAAGTTTTTTTAGGTTATCAAGATTGCCCTGCAGGTCTTTACCCAGCATACCGTCCAGCATAAGGTTCATAACGTTCATGGGGTAGCTGCTTTCTCCATAAATAACCCAGCTTACTGTAGTAGCAGCATCTCCGGCAGCTTCAGTAGTTATGTAGGACTGCATTACGTTCTCAAAAGGACGTTTAAAAGCAATAGTAATGTCTATCCTTTTACCCAGATCAATAGCTGTAATTTGCTGCTCGCCTTCGCCCACCTTGTCATTGCCATTCCAGTAGTTTTTAAAGCCTACTGTACCATCCTCGCCGGTAAAAGTTTGCTTTTTATTTGGGTCGGCCATGTTCCATACGCTGTACTTATCCTGGTTTTTAATATGCCTTACATAATCAAACACCTGGTCAATCGGTTTATTGACTACTTCGCGCTTAATTTCATATTTTTTGCTCACAAACAACCCTATAATAAGCACAAGGCCCACCAGTGATGCCAATACAATTAAAATCCACTTTACAATTTTCATACGGTTTGTTTAAGGGTTATTTTTTTGTAATGCAGTACGGTTATACCACAGTCAAAGCCAATGCTTTCTACAAGGGTAAGAGGCAACCTATCTTCAACTTTTTGAAATATCGGCAGACCTTGCCCTATTATTACCGGATTAACAAAAAGATAATACTCATCTATAAGGTTATGTTTAATAAGTGAAGATACAAATGTGGCACCACCATACACAATTGTATCACCGTCTGTTTCGGCTACAAGGGTTGCTATCTCATCTATATTATCAGATACCGTTACATTCTTACCTTCAATTTGTTTCAGCCTTTTAGAAAATATCACTTTACGTGTATCGGTAAATTTGCGCGCAATCAAATCATTCGGATCGGCTTCACATGCTTTTTGCCAGTGCGGTATAAACCCTTCGCTCATTTTGCGTCCTAAAAGTATTAATTGTACAGGGTCGGTTAGCTTTCCCACATACTCTTTAAGCGCATCATCCCACGCCCAGGTCATCCAGTCCATTTCACCATTGCTGCCGCCTATAAAGCCATCTACAGTTACCTGTACCTGAAGTTTTAATTTTGCCATTCCGGTAGTATTTTTAGTGTTGTTCTGCAAGTTCTTTTATCTTTTTCAAAGCGTTTTCCCACGATACACTCATAGAATCATACCAGGACTCATCCATATCTGCCGTTGTATACAATGTGGTTGTGCCATGTGCCTCAGTAAGCACATAACGTTCCTCGGCAAGCTCCAGTCCTTTCGTGTGGTCGCTGTCATAATCTTCCACCCCATCGTTAAGTATCCCCTTCATCTTTACCCTAAACTCTTTAGCCGGATTCAAAACAGCAATAGTGCCAATAAGCCCCATGCCGTTATCATCCGAAAAAATAATTTTAGATCCCTCTTTCCAGTCACTCGTGGCTTTACTGCCAACACCAAAGGCCGCATACCATTGCATGTAATAGCTCTCATCCATTAGCACCTGCCACACTTTGTCTGCCGATGCCTTTATTTTGGTTGTATTTTCTATCTTTTTCATGTTTATATTTTGTATTTACGACTAAGAAGTTAAGCCGCTTTTTTATTAAATAGTAAAGCATCAAGAGAGT
This sequence comes from Bacteroidota bacterium, assembly GCA_040387455.1. Classification (GTDB taxonomy): domain Bacteria; phylum Bacteroidota; class Bacteroidia; order Flavobacteriales; family Flavobacteriaceae; genus Flavobacterium. The sequence continues at coordinate 2,970 of JAZKDS010000456.1, read as the reverse complement.
ACTTACCACTGCCCAGTATAAATACTATAATTGATAATATCAGGTAGGTAAACGCAGGTATTTTATCGGCAAAATTATCTTGTCCGTGTGCCACAAAATAGGCAACCACCATGGTAATGAAAGAAGGTATTACTGCAAAACGGGTAAACAATCCTAATAAAATTAAAATACCACATACAAATTCTCCAAATATTACCAGGTTGAATGATAACTTGGCACCTATACCTATTATATCGGTAAAACCGGCAGAATAAGCATCATAGTTTATAATTTTACCGTAGCCGTAATAGGCAAACATACCGCCAAAAAACAGTCTTAATAATAATGTTGCAACATCGGTGTTAAGCGAAACTGAACTTAGTAATCGTTTCATAATTAATTGGTTTTGGTTAAAAATTACATGAATGTAATAATTTTTTTGGCTCATTACAAATGTATAACTAATGTACGGGAGAGTGCGCGTGCTAAAAAGTCAACCAAAGGGGGTATTTGAGACAAAAAACGTATATTTGTTTTACTTGTAAGATTATAATTATGCAAATAGGTATTTTACTGCTTAAAGACCACCGCTTGCTTAGCGTGGCAGCCCTGTTGGATGTATTTGAAACTGCCAACTGCTTTTATATTGAAGACGGGCTGCAAAAACCTTTTAACATAGAGCTGCTGCACTTGCCCGAGCACGCTGCTGTACCTTATGAAAACAGCATGCCCAAATTTATTGATGACCATACACAATATGATTTGTTGCTGGTACCGTCTTTTAAGCACGATAGTATAGGTGTATCATTGCACGCCAATACCGGCTGGGTACCATGGCTGCAAAACCAGCATACCGGCGGCGCTGCCGTTGCCAGCTTTTGTACCGGCGCTTTTGTACTGGGCATTGCTGGCCTGCTTAATAACCGCCCGGCCACCACGCACATTAATGCCGAAGCTGCCTTTGCAAAAATGTTCCCTTTGGTGCAATTACAGGCCGAAGCCGTGGTAACCGAGAAAGACCGTATTTATACCAGTGGCGGGGCTACCAATACCTTTCACCTGCTTATGTTGCTGCTGGAAATTTATTGCAGCAAAAAAGTTGCAGTGCGTGCCGCTAAAGTTTTTAGCATAGACCTTGACCGCAACCGCCAAACTTATTTTGGCACCTTTACCCCTGCCGATGACCACGGAGATGATCTGGTTAAAAAGGCGCAGGATCAAATTAAAAAAAACTTCAGCAAAGCCAATACTATAGAAGAGCTTATTACCGATGTGCCTGCTAGCCGCCGCAATCTTGTGCGCCGTTTTAAGCTGGTTACCGGTATAACTCCTATAGAATACTTACAAAAAACCCGCATTGAGGCCGCTAAGCAAATGCTGGAGCAATCGCGCCACAGTATACTGGAGGTAATGCTGGAAAGCGGTTATAATGATCTTAAAACATTCCGCACCCTGTTTAAAAAAACGGTAGGCATGACGCCAAAAATGTACCGTGATAAGTTTAGCGGACAGATGGTTTAAGGCGATTTTGGATTGCCTATATCAAAATATTCTTGCCTAAGAATCAAAAAATCTAACAATCTAAAAAATCTAATCTGAATTCTTATTGGTATATTTGCATCCATCAATCAAATACCCAATGACTACACAACTTGCTGCGATAACAGCAGTAGGCGGCTTTGTTCCTGAAACCATTTTAGACAATGCAGCCCTTGAAAAACTGGTAGAGACTACCGATGCCTGGATTACTACACGCACAGGCATTAAAGAACGCCGCATAGCATCTGACCCAAAAATGGCCACCAGTGATATGACCGCTAATGCAATACTAAACCTGCTGGAAAGCAAAAATATAAACCCAACCGAAGTAGACTGTATTATACTGGCTACCTCTACCCCCGATTACCTTTTAGCCCCCACAGCAGCTCTTGTAGCTAAAAAAACAGGACTAACCACCGCATTTGCCATGGACCTAAATGCTGCATGCAGCGGCTTTTTATTTGCCTTAAGCACCGGTGCCATGTTTATAGAAAGCGGGCGTTACAAAAAGGTTATTGTGGCCGGAGCCGATAAAATGAGCAGCATTGTTAACTATCAGGACCGTAATACCTGCGTGCTCTTTGGCGATGGAGCGGGCGCCGTATTGCTTGAACCTGCTAAAGAAGGCCATGGCCTGCAGGATAATATATTTATGACCGATGGAAACGGTAGCGAAGTACTTTCTGTACCCGCAGGTGGCTCTCTATTTCCTGCAACCGTAGATACCATAGCGCAAAACCTGCATTATGTACAGCAGGATGGCCGCACCGTTTTTAAAAATGCCATTAGGGGCATGACGGGTGCCTGTACGCAATTACTGGAAAAGAACAACATGACCGCTGAAGATATTGACTGGGTTATACCACACCAGGCTAACCTGCGCATTATTGATGCTGTAGGCGAAACCCTGAACATACCTAAAGAAAAAGTAAAAGTAAACATACAGCGCTATGGCAACACCACAGCGGCAACCCTGCCCCTGGTACTTTGGGATTACCAAAACGATTTTAAGCCGGGCGATAAAATTTTGCTCACAGCCTTTGGCGCCGGGTTTACCTGGGGTGCCAGCTACCTTATCTGGCAATAAAAAAATAGACGCATTTAATGCGTCTATTTTTTTTACTGTAATGCCCGGCATCGAAATTCCGACACCGGACATCGGGCTTAACTAAAACAAATTATATCGCATTCCTAAAAACATCCTGCGCCCTTGCATAGAGGCGTAGTTGTAACTGGTATCAAACGTATAGTGGTTAGGGTTGTTTACCGGATCATTAACATGCTGGTTAAAGGGATCAAACGGACGCATAAGCGGGTCGCCGGGTACAAAATCAAACAGGTTTTTAACGCCGCCATACAACTCTAAGCCATAATCAAACTTCTTTGTAAACTGAATATTGGCTATCAAAAACCATGGTGAATATTCGGGTCTGTAATCATTAGGCAAAATAG
>JAZKDS010000455.1:2070-7193 GCA_040387455.1 Bacteroidota bacterium | reverse complement strand
TTTCATAAATAGCATCATAAGGCGTGCCCAGTATGTTGCGCCATGAGCCGTAGCGGTCGCCGTTCTCATCTTCTTTATACACTTTTCCACCCAAATAGCCCCAGCTGCCTATGCTGTAAGGCTGCTCCGGCAGCCAGGCGTCATTTGTAACATCATCCATAAACATACGGTAATCGCCCAAACTTACATTAAGTGTTGTAAAAGCATTTTCAGCGCTTTTAAGGTCATTTGCTATCACGTGGAAGTCTAGCGATATAAAGTCTTCCAAACCACCGTCAGACACCGCTTTAATCGTGTTTACACCATTAATAAACGGAACCATGAACATCACTTTGCCACCCAGTACCTTTTCAATGCCTATCGGTTTCCGGTTTGCCCAAAGCGTTACCTGCTTTTGGTTGGTATACACCGTAAGGGGTTGGGTTGCCACAGTATTACCTGCATCGGCCTGTTGTGCCCGGTTAAGCCAGTTACCGCCACCTATCTTTATAAATGGCGCTTTAGCCAATAAAGCCTTATAAATGTAATAAGAGTCTTTAGGCTTTCTGTCAGTTGTCAAAAGGCCTTTGTTGTTTACGTGCGGCACGGCTTCCTGCCTGCCCTCATTTACAAATTCCACCAAATTCCACATTATAGCGCCTGATATAAACGGGTATTTCATTATTGATTTCAGGTAGGCTTCATGATACATATTAGTATACTCCTGCGTTTTGTCAAAGCGTGTGGGCTCAAAACTATGCAGGCGGTAATCGGCATCCGCACCATATTCAGATATTATCAATGGCTTACGCGGATATTCAGCATGATGTTTCAGCACAAATGTTTCAAAATCTTCAAACTTGCCTACATACCAGCCCTGGTATAAATTCCACCCTGCAATCATGGGTATATCAATCAGGCCCACGCGTTTATACAAATCAAAATCGCCGTGAAAAGCCACCATAGTATACCGTGCCGGGTCTTCGGCCCTTGTAAGGTCTTCCAGCTTTTGCGCCAAATCGTGCAGGTTTTTCCAGTACTGTTCACGCTCCGGGGTCTTGTCTTTATGCAGTGGCTGAATCAGCACCTCATTCATATAGCTCCAGATAATCACGCTTGGGTGGTTATAGTTTTGGCGAATCATCTCACGCTGCATGTCCAGCATCGTGTTAGTGTAGCCCTCGCTTTCGGTAACCTGGTTATTGCCGGGTGTTTCTACCGCGGTAAGTATGCCCAGGCGGTCACATGCCTCCATTATAGCCGGATCCTGCGGGTAGTGCGACACCCGCAAAAAGTTGCCGCCCATATCTTTAAGCCACTGTACATCATTAACATGCAGGGCATCGGGCAGTGCCGAACCCATGCCCTTAAAATCCTGGTGGCGGCTGACGCCCATTATTTTACATGGCTTCCCATTCAGGAAAAACCCTTTATCTGCATCAAAGCTAAACCACCTGAAACCAAGCGGATTGGTTATCTCATCAAGCACGGTACCGGTTTTAGCATCTGTCAAAGTGCTCACTATTTTATAGAGGTACGGGCTTTCTGGGCTCCATAACTTTGGATTTTTGATGTCTTTTATGTTAGTAATAAAGCTGCCGTCTTTACCAGGCTTGCTCTCTGTTTTAGCAACCTGCCTGCCCTGCATATCATAAATGGTTGTAATAACATTTACTTTCTTTGAACCGGATATCTTACCCTTAACCTGCACATTTGCAGCTTCTGCAGTAACTTTAGGTGTTGTAATAAATACACCATTGGTAGCATAATTATCCATATCAAAATGGGTGGCATCGGCAGCAATAAGGTATACATCGCGGTAAATGCCGCCATACACGCTAAAATCGCCGCCCAGCGGGGCAATATCAGGATTATGGCTGTTATCTAGCTTTACGCGAAGTGTGTTTTTACCCGGTTGCACCAGCTTGGTAATATCAAAGCTAAATGCCAGGTATGCGCCTGCATGTATACCAGCTGACTTACCGTTTACAAAGACTTCCGCCAGTTGCCCGGCGCCTTCAAAATAGATATAGACGCTTTTGCCCTGCCAACCTTTTGGGATATAAATTTCTTTTTGGTACCAGCCAATGCCTCGGTAATAGCCAGGGGTATCATCCATTACATCCTCTGCATTCCAGGTATGCGGAATGTTTATACCTTGCCAGTAATCTTTAGCATCCTCATTTATATCATCGCCTTTATGAAATTGCCACGACGTATTGATGCTTTGTTTTACACGCTGCGAAAACGCAAAAAATGGCAGCACCAGTAACAGTGCTGCTGATAAAATATTTTTTAGAGAAATCATATTTTCTTAGAAGTTATGTCTTTCATTTCTCCGTTTACCTTAACTTTTACGGTAACAGGCTTAGGCGAAAATATATCAAAATGTGTAACCCTGCCGTCTTTCCAGGCAAAGTTTAGTGTAAAGCCGCCCTGCGCCTTAAGGCCTTTTACAGCGCCTTCTTTTCTCCAGGCATCTGGTATTGCAGGCAGTAACTCAATAAACCCCGCATGGCTTTGTATCAGCATTTCGCCAATGCCCGCCGCCGCGCCAAAGTTTCCGTCTATCTGGAAGGGTGGCCCCGCCGAAAGCAAATTAGGGTATACGCCACCACCCGCAGTATAATTTATACCCGTAGAAAGCGTAGGCCTTAATATGGTTTTTAGCAACCTGTAAGCACGGTTACCATCCTTAAGCCTTGCCCAGAACAATTGCTTGTAGGCAATAGACCAGCTTGGGCCATCATCTCCCCTAACTTCAAGTGTTTTTTTAGCGGCCTCGGCCAGTTCAGGTGTGGCCTCGGGTGTAATTAAAGATGCCGGGTACAACCCATATAAATGCGATATATGCCTGTGTTGTGGCTCGGGCTCTTCATACGGCTTAAGCCATTCCTGTATGCGCCCATCGGGGCTTATAACACCCGGCGGAGGCAATAGGGCCAGCTTTGCCTGTAGGGCCGCACGCAAGGCATCATCGACACCTAATGTTTGAGAAGCTTCAATAACATTATTAAACAGCTCGCGAACAATCTGGTTATCAACAGTAGGCCCCATACACACGTGGGCATCGCCGCTTCCATCGGGCATTTTAAACGAATTTTCAGGCGATACCGATGGCGATGTTACCAGCCAGCCGGTTTTGGGCTCTTTGGTAAGCATGCTGTTGTAAAACTGCGCCGACCCTTTTATTATAGGATAAATTTCTTTCAGATAGTTCTTGTCGCCCGTATACTGGTAATGCTGCCACAGGTTGTTGCACATCCAGCCGCTGCCCGCTTTTGCACTTCCCCACGAGGCGCTTTCGCCCGGCTCTGTAAAGCCCCATACATTGGTTATTACATGTGCTATCCAACCCTCAGCGTTATAATAGGCTTTAGCCGTTTTTTCGCCATAAGGCACCATGCCCTTCATCAGGTCAACAAGTGGCAGGTTCAGTTCGCCCAGGTTGGCGGTTTCCAGTGGCCATAGGTTCATTTGTATGTTCACATCAAGGTGGTAGTCGCCATTCCACGGGGTTTGTACCTGCGGTGCCCATAATCCCTGAAGGTTTGGCGGCAATAATCCTTCGCGTATACTGCTAATACCCAGGTAGCGGCCGTACTGATAAAACAGCACCGCCAGTGCGTTATCGGCATCCGGGTTTTTAAGGTATGCATCAAGGCGCTCGTTAGTAGGAAGCTGTGTTTTTGTTTTAGCACCAATGGTAAGGTCTACACGCTTAAACTGCTTTTGAAAATTAGCAATGTGCTGCTTTTTCTGTACCTCATATTTTTTACCTAGTGCTGACAAAAGCGGCCCCTCTGCAGCCTTGTCAACCTCCTTTTGCTTAAAAGTTGTCGCCATCGAAATATAAATAACAACCTCAGTAGCATCCGATACTTTTAACTGATTTTTAAGCGATTCAACTTTGCCGCCTTTAAGCTGTGCCATTACTTTAGCCTTATACAGCATGCCGTTACCGCCTTTGCCATCATTCATCGTGCCTTTCATAGCAAGGCCGCCGTTTTCGGTATACGTTTCAAAACGTTCGGGCCTGTCCAGGTTTATGGTAAAGTTGAGCATACCCTTTTTACTGGCAGTTAGCCTTACAACAGCCACATCATCGCCAAAACTGGTAAAATATTCGCGCGTATAGGTAACGCCATTCATTTCAAAGCTGGCTACTGCTGTAGCGGTGTTAATATCAAGGCCGCGGGTGTACTTTGTAACCTGGGTATCGTGTCCATAATCAAAATCAAGCGACAGGTTACCCAGCACTTGGTAGCAACCAAACTGCACGTTAGCCCCATCTCCCGATCCTGAACCCGGGCCTTTGCACACAAAATTCTGGTTGATTAACTCTTCGGCCTCACGGTTTTTGCCCTGCAATAATAGCTGCCTTATTTCGGGCAGGTATTTGTTTGCCTCATAGTTATTGGCATCCTGAGGAGATCCGCTCCAAAGTGTAATATCATTCAGTACAATTTTTTCGGTTTCAATACCGCTGTCAGGGGTCATACCCAGGCGGCCATTACCCAGCGGAAGGGTTTCTTCCCATTGGCTGGCGGGTTTGTTATACCACAATTCCAGCGGGTTATTTTGGCTGTAGCCGATTACGCTTGTTAAGGCAGTAATCAATATCACTATTTTTTTCATTCCTTAATATTCTAAAAATCTAAAAATCTATTCTCTTCCCCACTTTTTATTGGGCCTTGCTCCCATAACAAACTCAAGCGTGCCACCGGCATTAATGTCGTTTTGTGTAATATGGGTTTTATTATAAGCCTTGCCGTTAAGCGTAGCGCTTTGTATGTACTTGTTCGCTTCCGAAACATCTTTAGCTTTTACAGTAAACGTTTTGCCCGATGGTGTTTGTATAACCGCTTCTTTTAAAATAGGTGTACCAATGGCATATACACAGCCGGCAGGATCAACCGGATAAAAGCCCATAGCGCTAAATACATACCACGCCGAAAGCTCACCACAGTCATCATTTCCGGCGTAGCCCGATGATGCGGTGTTATACATTTTATGAAGTATTTCCCAAACATACTGCTGGGTTTTCCAGGGTTGGCCTGCATAGTTGTAAAGATACGCAATATGGTGGCTGGGCTCGTTGCCATGGGCGTACTGCCCTATAAAACCTGAGGCATTATCATTAA
>JAZKDS010000455.1:0-2060 GCA_040387455.1 Bacteroidota bacterium | reverse complement strand
CTCTTCCGGCCTGTCTTCCAGTGTAAAAAAGGTATCAAGTTTTTTTGCAAAAGTGGCATTGCCACCCACAAGACTTATTAGCCCTTTTACATCGTGTGGCACATACCAAAAGTACTGCCAGCCATTACCCTCAGTAAATGGGTAACCGCCGTTAGCGCCATATTTTATAGGATCAAACGGCCCTATCCACTTGCCTTTATCATCCTTGGCTCTAAAGAAACCTATTTGCGCATCATACAGGTTTTTATAGTATGCCGAACGCTTTATAAAACGGTTGTAATCGTCTGTTTTACCAAGCTTTTGTGCAAGCATCGCCACACAGTAATCGTCATAGGCCATCTCTAAAGTAAGGGAAACCGACTGCGATTTTAAATTCTCCGGGATGTAGCCAAACTGTTCCCAAATGCCAAACGGCGACCCCGGATGTTCTTGTAACGATGACTGCTTTACGGCTTCAAAAGCGGCGTTGGCATCAATACCGGGAATGCCTTTAAGCACGGCATCTGTAATAACAGGGATGGAATGATTGCCTATCATGCAATAGTTTTCCTGCCCCCACAGTTGCCAGATGGGCAAATACCCAAACGATTTGTAATAAGCCAGCATACTGTTTACAAAGTGTGCCGAACGCTCAGGTTGCAAAATGGTATATAAAGGATGAGCACCCCTATAGGTATCCCAAAGAGAAAATGTAGAATAATAAGGCGTAGCCGAATTTTGCACCGTAAAATCGGGTGCGGCATAATCGCCATTTATATCAGATACTACGTTGGGTTGTATAAATGTATGATACAGTGCCGTATAAAATATCTCTTTTTGCTGCGGTGTACCGTCAATTTTTATTTTAGAAAGCTCTTTTTCCCAAATGGCATCCGCGGCTTTTACTACGCCATCAAAATTCCAATCAGGGATTTCAGCCCATAAATTTGTTTTGGCATTTTCTATGCTCGTAGCCGAAAGGCCTACTTTTACCAGTACCTCGCTGCCAGCCGCATTAAAATCCAGTATCGCCCTTATGGCAGTACCATTAACCACGATGGCATTATCATAGCTGTTGCCGCCATCGGTTACAAAATTGTGTACAATAGGCTGAGAAAACTCGGCATGAAAGTACACCTTACGCATGGGTGCCCACCCGGTAATAACACGATAACCCTCAATAGTATGGTCGTTTACAAACCGTATTTGTGAAGCTATAATTTTTGTATTCCAGTCCGATTTTTTCATCGAATGATCCAGGTCAAACACCATGTGCTGTTCCTTTCCTTTCGGAAACGTATATTTATGGAAACCTGCATGCGTAGTAGCCGTCAGTTGTGCCGTAATATTATAATCAGCCAGCTTTACGCTGTAGTAACCGGGGTGTGCGGTTTCATCTGCATGGCTAAATTTGCTTTGGTACGGGTTTTCACCCACCGGGGCTTTTACAACCGGCCCACTAAACGGCATCAGCATTACATCAAACAGCTCGGCCACGCCGGTACCACTCAGGTGGGTATGGCTAAAGCCGGCAATGGTGGTATCGTTATAATTGTAGCCACAGGCTACACTCCAGTCCGGCACGTTTCGGGTATCAGGACTAAGTTGCACCATGCCAAACGGCACCGTTGCCCCCGGATAATTATTACCCGATAACGGCGACCCCTGTGCTGCCCCGGTACCTATAAACGGGTTTACATGGCCGGTAAGCTTTTGTTGTGCAAAAGTGCCGGTGCATACAAGCAGTAAAGCGATAATTTTTTTTGTGTTTATCTTCATTTCAGTTATGCTCCTGCAAGGTTTTTAAAATCTTACAGGTGTAAATATTCTAAGGTTAATCTTTAAAGCAAAAAACCTACAAGGCCTTCTAGGCCTTGTAGGTTAAAGAAACAAACTATTTATTATATGTCTCAGCTTTAATAACCGGCTTCTCGCCGGTTTTAAGCAGGCTTTCGTCAAACTCTATAAGCACTTCTTTACTTTCGCCTTTAAACAGCGTAAAGTAATTGTCGCTCATAATAGCCGGTAATATCTGCGCTCCGGTTTTGCTGTTAAGCGCCTGTACACGTATGCCAAATGCC
>JAZKDS010000454.1:1975-12566 GCA_040387455.1 Bacteroidota bacterium | reverse complement strand
CTCGATCTTACCAGTTAGCAACTGAAAATCGGTATCGCCATTATCATTAACAGGAACCCCACCGCCAACATATGTAGCGGTAAGCTTATTGCCGTTCTGGATAAAAACAAAGTTTTCGCCACCTGCAGAGAATGTTACATTGTTACCAGAAACTGTATAGGTAGTAGTTTCATTTTCTCCTGCAAGACAGTCTACACTGTACTCATAAGAGTTTTGTGTGCCTGTTACAATATCATAATCGATATCAAGTTCCTGGATGTTAAATGTGGCTGCATTGCTGGCACCAAATACAAGCGTAGAGTTGTTGTAGCAATTCGATTCTGTAATTAAGTTTGTTGACGCAGTTCCATCATTGTTAAGGTCAATACCCTGATCTAAAGTAAAAGCTGTAAGCTTCCAGTTACCCGTAAGTTCAACATTTGTGTTTGCGTTGTCGTCATCAGAACATGACACCATAGCCATGGCTACGAAGGCCATCATAACAAGTTTTTTCATAAGCATTTGTGTAAAAAAATTAAGTTTTCTCTCCACAAAGATTACAATTATAACTATCCTACAAAACCAGTTAACAATACTTTACCGAAAGTTTACCATATCTTTAAGACACTATGCATGCCTATAATTGCCACCCGTTTAGCGTTTGCATGGCATGGTGCGCGGTAAGGTCAAACTGCACCGGGACCACGCTAACATAGCCGTTTGCCAGTGCCCATTCATCGGTATCTTCGCCGTTATCGAGGTTTACAAATTTTCCACTAAGCCAGTAATAGTCGCGGCCCATAGGGTTGGTGCGCTTATCAAAAGTTTCCTGCCAGATGGCCTTTGCCTGGCGGCATATTTTAATGCCCTTAATTTCTTTTTCAGATAGCTTGGGCATGTTTACGTTGAGTATTACACCATCGGGCAGGCCGTTATCGAGTACCTGCTGCGCAATTTTCTTTACAAAAGGCTTAATGGGCTCAAAATCGGCATTCCAGTTATAATCTAAAAGGCTGAAACCAATGGCCGGTATGCCCTCTATGCCCGCCTCTAGCGCCGCGCTCATGGTGCCGCTGTATATAACATTAATACTGCTGTTGCTGCCGTGGTTAATGCCGCTTACACACAAATCGGGCTTGCGGTGCAGTATCTCGGCTACGGCAAACTTTACACTGTCTACCGGGGTACCGCTACAGCTGTATTCTTTTTCAATTTCGGGGTCTATAACCACCTTGTTTATATACAGGGTGCTGTTTATGGTAATGGCATGACCGGTGGCGCTCTGCGGGCTATCAGGGGCTACCACCACTACGTCTCCCAGGGTTTTCATTACATCAATAAGGGCACGTATGCCGGGTGCGGTTATACCATCGTCATTGGTTACAAGTATCAAAGGTTTTTTGTGTGCCATGTTGTATATATCAAAATAAGAATTGTACTTTTACGTTAGCTAAATTAGGCATTTTAGCCATGCCGCACAGGTGTATGTATCCTGTATGTAAACTTTGGCACGCTTTTTAATGCTAACTACTATCATCAAGAGAATTGAAATGAAAGCTTTTTTAAGATTTATGAAGAGAAACTATAAATTTGCGTTGGTTGCCCTTATAGGCAGCACGCTGCTGAGCTGCACCCTGTTTGCACAAAGCAAAGAATCATCTACAGACAAGGACAAAACCCTGGTAGAGCTGCTTACCTATGTTATAGACAACGGCCACTACAGCCCCGCAACCATAGACGACAACTTTAGCAAAGGCGTATACAAGGCCTACCTTGAAGCGCTGGACCCCAGCAAAAGGTTTTTTACGCAGGCCGATATTACCGAGTTTGCAAAATATGAAACTCAGCTGGATGAGCAAATTAAAGCCAAAGACCTTGCCTTTTTTGAGCTTACCTACAACCGCCTGCTAAAACGCACCAAGGAAGCCGAAAAATACTACCGCGAAATACTGGCGCAGCCGTTTGACTTTAGCAAAAATGAAAACCTTAACGTTGATTATGAAAAGCAGCCGTATCCTAAAAATGATGCAGGCCTGCGCGAGCGTTGGGAAAAACAACTTAAACTATCGGTGCTTAGTACCGTAACCGACAAGCAAAAAATGCAGGATACTGCCGATGCTGCTGCAAAACCGGCTGATAAAAATAAATCGTTTGGCGAACTTGAAAAAGAAGCACGCGAATCGACACTTAAATCATTAGACGACTATTTTGACTTTATAGACAAAATGGAGCGCAACGAGTGGTTTAGCATGTACCTTAACGCTATTGTTGAGCGTTTTGACCCGCACACGTTTTACTTTGCACCGGATGACAAAGAAAAATTTGACACCAGCATGAGGGGCTCTTTTGAAGGTATAGGCGCCCGCCTGCAAAAGAAAGGCGACTATATTGAGATTAGCGAAGTGATACCGGGCGGACCGGCCTGGAGGGGTAAAGACCTTGAGCAGGGCGACGTGATTATGAAGGTAGCCCAGGGCAAAGAAGACCCTATTGACATTGGTGGCATGAGGCTTAATGATGTTGTTAAAAAAATAAAAGGCCCTAAAGGTACTGAGGTGCGCCTTACCGTTAAAAAGGTAGACGGCAGCATGAAGGTATACTCTGTAATACGCGAAGTGGTAGAAACAGAAGAAACGTATGCCAAAAGCAGTATTGTAAACAAAAACGGCAAGAAATTCGGTATTATATACCTGCCTAAGTTTTATATAGATTTTGAAGACGAAAACAACCGCGATGCGGCTAAAGATGTTGCCCTTGAGGTTGAAAAACTAAAAGAGCAGGGTGTAGAAGGCCTTATTATTGACCTTAGGGACAATGGAGGCGGCTCTTTAAAAACCGTAGTTGATATTACCGGCCTGTTTATAGACAAAGGCCCTGTAGTACAGGTGCGCGAGCGCAATAAAGATGCTAAAGTACTTGCCGATACTAACAGCAAAGTACAGTGGGATGGCCCGCTTGTGGTTATGGTAAACAACTTCTCTGCTTCGGCATCAGAAATTTTTGCCGCCGCCATACAAGATTATAACCGTGGCGTTATTATGGGCAGCAAGCACACTTATGGTAAAGGTACCGTACAAAACATATACGACCTTAATACCTTTGTGCGCAGCAGCACCTTTGGCGACCTGGGTGCCATAAAAATTACCACCCAGAAATTTTACAGGATAAACGGTGGCTCTACACAACGCGAAGGTGTGTACAGCGATATTGTAATGCCGGATAAATACAGTTATATTGACATGGGCGAACGCGACAGCGACAACGCACTGCCTTGGGATAAGATACCTGCAGCCGATTACAAGCGTTTTGGTAACGACTTTACCGGTGTGGTAGCTAACAGTAAAAAAAGGATGGCGGCTAACCCTCAGTTTAAACTGATGGACGAAAACGGCAAATGGGTGAACAACCAAAAAGACGAAACTACATTTAGCCTTAACATTGATAAGTTTAAAGCAGAACAAACTAAAAGCGAAGCGGCTACCGCCAAGTTTAAAGAGCTTAACAAATACAAAAACAACCTTGTGTTTGAAGCGCTGCCTTATGAAAAGGAGATGTTTAAAAAAGACCCTGCCCTGGCCGAGAAAAAACAGGCCTGGTATGACAGCCTGAGCAAAGATATGTATGTAGAAGAGGCACTTAATGTGCTACAGGATATGCAGGGCACTAAAACAGCCGCTATTAAATCTACCAAAGAAGTAAATAAAACACGATAAGCATTGATGGATAAAACCGGTAAATCGCTTACAGGCTTGGCGCTCCAAAAGTTCAGGAAGAACTTTTGGGGCGTTTTAAGTTTTATATTTATTGTAGCAATGCTGCTGGTAGCTGTTTTTGCTTACCTGCTGGCACCCGATAATACCCAAAATGCCAACTGGGGCGACCTGGCCATACACAGCAAGCCACCGGGGTTTAGCGTTACCCTGCTGCGCCTGCCATCGGGCACGCCCGATAAAGGCATGGCATTTACCGAATATTTTACCGGCAACGAAAATCCGCAGCCCAAAGTGGCGCTGCTGGATTATGCCATAAAGGGCGACAGCCTTACCTACCGCGAGTATACCGATGAGCCAGATTTAGCTATAACCAAAGCCATGGCGCTATCTCAATTCAGTATACCGGCAGGCAGTACTTTTGAAAAGGAGTATATCTCTACAGAGAAATTTATATTAGGCACCGACAGCCAAGGCCGCGACCTGCTGAGCAGGCTCATTATAGGCTCACGTGTGTCGCTTGCCATAGGTTTTGTAGCCGTGTTTATATCTTTAGTCGTTGGCATCTTTTTCGGGGCCATAGCGGGCTATTATGGCGGCAAAACAGATGCCTTTGTAATGTGGCTGGTAAACATTATATGGTCCATACCCACCCTGCTGCTGGTTATTGCCATTACCCTTGCCCTGGGCAAAGGCTTTTGGCAGGTATTTGTGGCCGTAGGCCTTACCATGTGGGTAGAGGTGGCACGCGTAGTGCGTGGGCAGGTTATGGGCATAAGGCAAATGCAATATGTTACGGCAGCACGAGCCCTGGGCTATAACAACGCCCGCATTATATTTAACCACATACTGCCCAACAGCATGGCGCCTGTTATTGTTATATCTGCCGCAAATTTTGCCAGTGCCATATTGGTTGAAAGCGGCCTGAGCTTCTTAGGCCTGGGCGCACAACCGCCGGTACCCAGCTGGGGCGGCATGATTAAAGACCACTACAACTATATTATATTAGGCAAGCCGTGGCTGGCATTAGCGCCAGGTATTGCCATGCTATTGCTGGTACTGGCATTTATGATGGCGGGCAATGCATTAAGGGATGCGCTGGATGTAAAATCAGAGTAGGTTCAGCCTAAATATGCCAAATACTTAGTGGCGATATGGCGCTCCTATGGAGCTCAGATTGGCCTGCCGTATCATTTTCTACACATATAGCATTCAGATGGGATTCTGCTATGAAATGGATTCCTTACCTGAAAACACTTACCTCATATTTAAAAGTGTCATGATATAAAATCATTCTAGCTTTTTCACGGTCCGATTTTTTCACCTTATGAGGTTGCTTCGTCGTTTCTCCTCGGATTGACGGTCCGGAATTTGGAGATTATAAGTTGCAGAATTACCTTCTTTTGAACATAAGCTTAAAACTGACGATATAATATTGCCCTGAAAAAATTAAATATTCCCTAAAGCTTTAAAAATAAAAGACTTCACAGCACATCAATTTTTTAAGAACTGACGATATCTTTAAAAAATATTGGTATAAAAGCAATTATCACTACACTGGGAATTTCAAAACAGGGTAAAAAGCATTTATGAAATTTAAAAAACTTAAAAACTCAGTAACCTAAAAACCCGATTCCAAAGTCCGAAAGTGAAAAGTTGCGCCCTTTTTCTTGTACAATCCGGATATTAGGCAAAAACCAAAACAGCGTAAAATAAAAAATCCACCCGAAGGTGGATTTTTAAATATTGTAGGTTTAACCTTAGTTAAACTGGAACCTGTTATCATCAATATCAGCGTCATCTTTCATAGCTTTAGTAAGCTTGCCTTCGGCACTGTTCCTGTTTTGTGCAGTAACCATCTTAGTTTGTGCACCATAACCGTTTGGTAGCTCAGCTGCCTTTTCAACAGATTTAGTGCTAACCATAAATACACCAGCCTCACCATCAATTAATTTAGATGTTTTACCGGCACCTATTCCAAACGCTTTAGCTACTACTTTGATTTCCGGGCCAACACTCGGTATCATTGGGTTTACCATGCTCAGGCCATCTGCCTGGTTAATACTTGATCCTGAAGCTTTAGCAACAGCATCAAGGGTTGAGCCAGCCATTTTCTTCCTGATTATTTCAGCTTTTTTCTCGTTGCGCACTATTGGCAACACAGATACTTTAGCTTCTTCGATAGACATAAGGCCTGTATCGTTTATGCTCTTAAGCCTTGCAACTACATGGCTACCATTCTGAGTATCAAACTTTTTAACGTCACCTACGTTAGTACCGTCTTCATAAGCCCAACGTACAAGAGACCTTAATGCGCCTACACCTTGTACACTTTCGTCAGATGATTTAATACCGTTTGCAGGTACTATAGTAAAGCCACCGTCTTTAGCAAGGTCAGCAAATTTCTTACCGTTCCTTGCATCCATCTCAAGCTTGGTTGCTTTGTTAAAGTTACTGTTTACCGTAGCATCGCTTGCACCAATTTTACGTGCAATAGTAGCTACCTGTATACCTTCATACTTATCTAACACCTTGATTACATGGAAACCAAAGTCAGTTTCAACAACACCCGTTTTACCAATTGGGTTGTTAAAAATAAACTCATCAAAGGTAGGTACCATTTGTTTAGGCTGTATGTTATCATACACACCCTCGTTAGCTACAGAACCCTGGTCTACAGAGTTTTCTCTAACAAGAAGACCAAATGAAGCAGGGTTAGCATTAACCTGAGCAAGTAGTGCATCGGCCTTAGCTTTAGCCTCTTCTTTAGTCATAGTAATTTTAGGATCTGGCGTTTTGCTGCCTTTGTAGCCTATAAGTATGTGCTGGGCCTTAACAGTAGCACCCGGCCTCTTAGCCACCATCCTTGTAAGTTTATAGTAACCGGCATCTGTATACGGGCCAAATACGCCGCCTACAGGAGTGTTATATATTTGTTCGGCAAACTCAACCGGCAGGGCTGCTTTAGTAACAAAAGCAGTATCGTTAGGCATTTCAGAGTTTTCGTTAACAAACTGCGCTACCTCTGTAGCAGGAATACCTGCAAAGCCGGCAAGAGTATCGTTAACTCCGGTTTCTTTTACATACTTAACCCTTGGGGCAAGTAGTGCTTCAATTTCTTTTTTAGCCTCACCCTCATCTGCAGCAGATGCTTTGTTTTCAACAAGTACGAACTCGATATCGCGAGATGGCTCAGCCTTAAATTTCTTTCCGTTCTTTTTCATGTAAGCAATAAGCTCATCATCAGACACCTTAACCTGGTCATCATTAACCGTGCTGTAAGGAACAAAAACGTAGCTAAAGTTAACTTTATCATTTTCAAGAGCATAACGCTGCTGACCTTCGATATTAGTAGTATAGTAACCGGCTTTAACCATATTTACATATACCTGCCTTTTAGCCGAAGCTTCAATCCTTGGCCTTTCGCTTTCAAAAAGTTGGTATTGTGTAGGGTTAGCCTCTTTCATGTTTACAAGAAACTCGTTGAACTTAACCTTGTCAAACTGGCCAAGAGCATTCATAAACTGAGGGTTTTGGCCCAAAATTTGGCTATAGATATCAAGAACATGATCTTTACCTACCCTGATACCGGCTTTATCAAACCTCTCATTGTAAAGTATCTTCTCTACTTCCCTGTTCCAGATTGAGTTGGTAGCCTGCGTGGCGCTCTGGCCCTGCATTGTACCTACTTCTTTCATAAACTCATTTGCAGGGATGTCCGTTCCGTTTACACTACCTACATTTTTAGTAACGCCAAAGCCACCGCTATTTACAATATCTCCTACTATAAATGCCAGTAAACAAAAGCCTATAATACCTATAAGCAATATTGAACGCTGCCTGATTTTAGATAAAACCGCCATTTTTTATTTTTGTTAAATTTTAATTCAGTGGGCGAAAATACAATTATATGCTTAATAATAAAAATAGTGAGGTTGTTTTTTAAAGAAGTTTTACTTTTTTATTCAAACGGTTGAGTTACAACTTTTACAAGCTCGATAAATTTAGCCGAACCACGCTCTATAACCAGCGTGTTTAAGCCCAAATTTATGCGCGCTCCCTGCACCGGAATATTACCCACACCATGCACAATAAGCCCGCCCAGCGTGCTATATGAGGTATCTTCGGGCAATTTTAAGCCATATTTTTGATTTAGGTAATCTACATCAAGCCGTGCCGAAAAAAGATAGCTCCCATCCGGCAGGCTTTCTTCTGTTAATGAGGCCTCATCATCATGCTCATCTTCAATTTCGCCAAAAAGTTCTTCAATTATATCCTCAATAGTAACAAGGCCTGTCGTTTTACCCTCCTGGTTAAGCACGACAGCCATACTTTTGCGCTTACGCGTAAGCAGGCTAAGCACTTCTTTAATATACATAGTACCGGGCACATGCTCTATGCTTACCATAACATCTGTAATGGCCTTAGGCTGCTTAAAAAGCTCAAAAGAATGCACATAACCAATTATGGTATTAATGTCGCCTTTATACACTACAATCTTACTGTAATCGGTATCAATAAAAAGCTGCCTTAGCTCGCTAACGGCATCATTAACCTCAACCGCTGCAACTTCTGTCTTGGGTGTCATAATATCACAACACAAAACACCCGAAAACTCCAACGCATTTTTAAATATCTGTATTTCAGAGTCTATTTCTTCCTGCTCGTTTGCCGATGTAAACTGTTCTGACACATAGCTATCGAGTTCGCCACGGGTAAAAAACGCCTTTTGCTCATCGCCTTTTGTGTGCAGTAGTTGCACAAGTATAAAATTTGAAATGGTCATTACCCCTTTAGAAAACGGGTAAAAAGCGAGATAAAACAGGTAAGCCGGCACCGCAAAAAGCTTTATAAGCGTATTTGCATATACCTGAAAGAAGACTTTAGGAAGAAACTCTGCCGTTACAAGAATAATGAAGGTTGAGACAATAATTTGGCACACAATAAGCCAGGCATCATGCACAATTACAACATAATAAGAAAGTAAATACAGCACCACACTGCACATGTAATAGCCATATATAACCAATGCTACACTATTACCTACCAGCATGGCGGTTATAAACTGCGTAGGATCCTGGATAAGGCGGGTAAGTATTTTTGAGATGAAAGAATTTTGGCGCTTTTCTACACTAAGATATACCTTATTGGCAGAAACATAGGCTATTTCCATACCCGAAAAAAAGGCCGACAATAATAGGCATATTATAATTATTGCTATTGCCCCTCCCATAGGTATTAGTTTTTAGGCCCTCTGTACCGCTTATAAGACCTGCGGCGTATAAAAAACATAGCTACACCACATATGGCAAGTAAAACATAAGGCAGCGGGTCATGCCCCTGGCCATAACGGTTTACAGCCTCAAATATAAAAAGCGCTGCTATTATAAGGAAAACAAAAGGTATGTATTTAAAATAAGCCATGTTAATCTATATTGTTTATACGGCCGGTATTTTGCTGCATATTAACTACTTTAAAGTCTTTGCTAAAATCTATACCGGGGCCTTCAAGGTGGCCTCCTTCGCTATCCGTAAAAGTAAAGTTTTTTTCGGTATAAAACCATTCGTTTTTCTGGTCATAAAACAACTGGTCGGTGCTCAGCACCTTACCGTCATCCGAAGTTATTTTAACATGCCCCTGTAGGTCTATCAATTCAGACTCATAGCGCATGGCATAATCAGCCACCACATGGGTTTGCCTGTTATTATCGTCATACAGCGTTATATTTACACCTTTAGGAAACTCATTAAAACCATACTCAAGGTTAGTATAATCCATCATCAGCGGGCTTATCAGCACCGCCTTAACCTTTCCGGAATCAGTATACTTAAGGTTTATGTTTTCAGACTGGCCCACAGGGCTAAAGGTTACACTACCCAGGCGCTGCACTTCTTTAAAATTACTTTCGCACGCGCTGAGCATTATTACCGCAGCAGGAATTAAAACGTATATGTAATTACCAAATATCTTCATTACAGCTTGGGCACTGTTACAGTTTCATTAATCCAGCAGCCATAAGTTACCACATCGCCTTTGCTCTTTTTAGCAGCCTTTGCATCGGCTTTTGTAGGTGCCAGCGGCTGATACCTTTTTAAAAGGCCTTCAACAGTAGGCTTATATTTCGGCTCTGCTATTTCGGCTTTTTTAACCGTTTCTATAGCCAGCCAATACAATGCTTTTTTATCAAAATCGCTCATTTGGCAGTCTTTACCTGATGAAGCCGACACATACATTTCTGCAAGCTGCAGGTAAGGCTTACCGCTTTTAGGGTTAAGCTCTGCTGCTTTAAGCGCATATTTTTTTGAGGCAGCCTTATCGCCATTTCTCATAGTACTAGCCAGGGTAAGGTATACATCAGCCTTTTCTAATGAGTCTGACGCAAAACCGGCAGCTTTTTCAAAATAGCCTACAGCCTCGGTTTTATTGGCCTTTTTTAACGAAAGATTACCCAGCAGCATGGCCCATTCTTTAGTAGGTTTTTGAGTATAAAGCTCCTTAGCCCCACTGTAAAGGGTGGGTGATGATGTACATTTAGAGTTAGACAACACCGTTACCATACCCCTAAGCCAGGCGCTATCGGCCTTTTTCTTATCATACTGGGCGCTGTAAAAAGCTTCCAGCTTATCGCAGGTAAAGTGTTTAGATGATTGCTTAACCATGTTTTCAGATACGGCAGTAAAAGCACTGATGGTTGTAGGCGCATCAGCCACAAACTGCTTTTCGTCATCCTCAAGTATTTCGGTTTCCTGTTTTTTAAGCAGGGCTGTCCTTTTTTCTTCGGCCTGGGCTTTAGCATAAGCTGCCTGCCCGGCAATATCACCAAATTTTTGTATAAACTGATCTTGCGTTATGCCTTTATCTCCTTTGGCATATTGCGCCAAATACAGGTTAAAGTATAACT
>JAZKDS010000454.1:0-1943 GCA_040387455.1 Bacteroidota bacterium | reverse complement strand
GTAAAAGAAGTGCTGTGTGATGCAAAAGCGCCATCAAGCATTTTAAAAGCGTCATCGTCTGTCAACAGCTTTTTTTCATGCAGCAGCAATACCTTTTTAGGCACACCACCAGAGCCCGGAAAGTTTTTTTCCTGCTCGTTGTATAAAGCAAAAAGATCGTCGGTAAAGGCTTTCTTTTCCTTTTCAGGGCGCGTGGTTTCCATTTGGTATTTAAGTACCGTTTCGCCAAGCGCATAAAGCTTTACATCATATCTGGGGCACGACTTGCGCAGCCCGGCAAGTAGGGGTGCAGCATCGGTATAAGCTTTAGCCTTTACACTTTGCACAAGCGCCTTATAGTTATCTTCACATTTAAATTCCTGTGCCTGCCCACTAAGGGCAACAAAACCGGCAATAAGTACTAAAAGGGCTTTTATTTTCATGCTGCAATTTTATTTTATTCGTATTTCCTTTTTATAAACCACCTGTCGTTAAGTGAAAGGCTTATAAATATGTTTACATAGTTTTCCTGTATAAGGCCTGATGCCGTAGTACCCCTGCGGCCTATCTCTGCACCTATGTTAAGGTTAGAGCTGCCTACAGAGCCTACTGTACTGCTTAGCGGAAGACCAAGGCCAAAGCTAAAGCTGTAATCATTAATATCCTGGTTGTTAAGTACAAGCCCGGTTTTTTCATATTTAAAACCTGCACGGTAGGTTACCCTGCTTAAATAGTTTGTAAACGAATTAAATTTAGGGATATAATAACCTCCTACGGCCATTTTTTGAGATTTTTCGAATGCTACGTTTGTAAAGCCGTTAAACCTTGCACTCAGGTCGTTTGCCTCCTGCCCAGTATACTCTAAACCGGCAAACCATTTTCTGGCCGCGCCAAAACCTAAACCGGCTGTATATTTAGACGGCAATGTAATATCCGATTCGCTCAATACAAGATCAAATTCATCTACAACACTTTCTGTACCGTTTGTACTAACAGACACAGTAGACACATTACGGTTAAGGGTACTGTTCAGCTTTGTTTCGGGCGTATAAGTACCACTCAGGTAAAAATCATATTTTTCTTTAAAGCGTGTTTTAAACATTGCTCCCACATTATAAGAAATACCATCATATTCGGCAGTATTTGTTTCGCGGGTACCATATTGCATAGACGCCTCTGGTATTGTAGTAAGTGAGCTTGTGCTAATATCCCCAAAATAATACTGAAAATCAGCACCCAAGCTAAAGTTTTTAGTAATTTGATAAGCTGCCCCACCAAAAACACGGTTAAGGCCGCCGCTGCCATCAAACTTATTATATCGGCTAAACTCATCAGCAGGGTCTGGTGCTGTAGTGGCTGCAACCCTGTATCCTACTGCCGAATAAGGCATAAGGCCAAAGGCAAAACCTATTTTTTTTAATGGTATAGCTACTGCAATATAATCTACTGTGGTGCGTGATGCCCTATCATTCGCATCGGCGGTTTTTAAACCGGTAGACGATGTGGTGGCAGCCACAGTAAAAGTTGTAAATTTTAGAGCACCATAGCCTGCAGGGTTTTGCAGGTTTATATGTATACTATCGCCTAATATCCCAAGGCCGCCCATAGAGCGGTTTTCGGCAGTGCCTTTAAACTTTACATCGCCAATGCCGTAATATGAATAGGGAGAAGCATTATTTTCCTGAGAAAAAGCCAGGGTAGAAAAAAGAAGGCACAGGCCTGCAATAACGTGTTTAATCATTTTGGTTCGTATAATGGTACAAATGGTTCAAACTTTCCAGCAGGAAATTTGAATTGGCAAAGATGGTGTTTTTTAATCTTTTAGCCAAAAAATCAGTATCGCCACCGGTTAATATTACCGTTACATCCTGATACTGTTCTAAATACTGCTGCACAAACCCGTTTACTTCGTGCAAAAGGCCGTTTACAGCGCCCGAGTGCATAGACAGGTTTGTAGAGTTGCC
>JAZKDS010000453.1:0-3114 GCA_040387455.1 Bacteroidota bacterium | reverse complement strand
TTTTTGTGCGCCCCGGCGAAGAGATGAAATACTACGAGTTCTGGAAAGAAACCCGCCTTAAATGGCACCTGTCTTTAGGCCTGGGCGAAAAGAACTACCGTTTTCACGACCACGAAAAGCTGGCGCATTATGCTAATGCCGCTGCCGATATTGAGTTTAACTTCCCGTTTGGCTTTAAAGAGTTAGAGGGTATCCATAGCCGTACCGATTTTGACCTTAAGGCGCATGAGAAACACAGTGGTAAAAAACTGCAGTATTTTGACCCGGAGCTAAACGAAAACTATACCCCTTATGTGGTAGAAACTTCGGTAGGCCTTGACAGGATGTTCCTTTCTGTATTTGCTACATCGCTTAAAGAGGAAACCCTTGAAGACGGCTCAACCCGCACCGTGCTAAGCCTGCCAAGCGTGCTGGCACCTACCAAGGCTGCCGTACTGCCGCTGGTTAAAAAAGACGGCCTGCCCGATGTAGCCCGCGCCATCATCGAAGACCTTAAGTGGGACTTCAACGTGGCATACGACGAAAAAGACGCCGTAGGCCGCCGCTACCGCCGCCAGGATGCCCTGGGCACGCCTTTCTGCATTACCGTAGACCACCAGACGCTGGAAGACCAGACCGTAACCATTCGCCACCGAGACACCATGGCGCAGGACCGCGTTGCAATCGCCGACCTTCGCGGTATCATCAACAACGAGGTTTCGGTTAGGAACTGGCTACAGAAGATGTAATAAGAAGATTTTTATATAGTTGAAACGCCCCTGATGGGGCGTTTTTTTTTGCGGCTGTCATTGCGAGCCACGAAGCAATCTTTTTTTATATTAGTGGTTGTAATCATTGGATAATAAATGATGGATAAATTTAATGTTAAGGATAATATTTGTGAAGGTTTTGTTCTCAGCTTTTCTAATATTTCTGATTTTAGAAGTGCTTTTAGAAAGCAGTATAAGTTTCTTTTAGCTTATCATGCGACTAATTTGAGCACTAAAGATCTTTTAGATGTTCAGAAGAATGGTTTACGGATGACTACGGTATCATTCCTGATGGAAAAAGTGAAAGAAAGGTTTATAGGAGATGAGCAAAATAACGATATTAAGCATGCTATTGAGGAATACTTTTGTAATAACGAACCGCATACGTTAAATGAGATTAATTTTGGTCTTGTAAAAGAAGATTTATTTGAGCATTACCACTATTTGTTATTTGGTTCTGAAGCTTTACTTCCTGTAGCGGATTATTTAACAGCAAAGTATCAGATGTCATATAGAAGAAAAATGGTAGAAACAGGACAGCATTATATTGTTAGTGCTGCGCTACCTACCGACCAAATTGAAGACTGTTGGATTGATGCAATTTTTGATTATTTTCACGGCTATAATTTTCCAATCAGTTTGGTATATAATTATAATTTGGCGGGTTACAATATTATTAATATCCAGAAAGTTGCGAAACCTAAAGACATTCAAAATTTAATGATGATATAATATTCCCCCGCTGGCGCGAGCATCCTGTTCGTGCCCATAAATAAACGTACGAGCGCAACGCTTACGCCAGCGTAACATCCAGAGTGAAGTTTGTAGAGACGCAATGCTTGCGTCTTACACAATATATGCAAACCTTTACCTGAGATGCAATCATTGCATCTCTACAGCCCATCGTTATGAGATTTATTGCGTAATATCAGCAAGAATTAAGCTATTAATTTTTGAAGGTATCGCACAGGATGGCTGTAAGAGTGAAGCTGAAGGCCTTAAACTTCGTTGCGTTAAGCAAAATAGCAGTTGAGGCGTTAAAAAGATTTGGTGTTTGAGCGCAGCGAGTTCAAATCTTTTAGCCCAGGCTGATATTTTATAGCAAAAGAAGTTACGGCCTTGAATTTTTGGTTCTTTTTTTTCAAGACAAAAGAACATAAAAGATTTCTCCTGCCGTCGAAATGGAAAATCCGCTATCTTTATAAAATAGCCAATCATCAATAAAAAATCAACCATGAATATCCACATCATCGGCGGGGGCAACCTGGGCGCCGCCATAGGCATAGGCTTTGCGCAGTACACGCAGGGCAATAGCATAACCGTTACGCGCCGCAACATACAGCTTATACAGCACCTGGCTCAACAGGGCATTACCACCTCGGCTGATAACACAGCAGGTATAGCCGGTGCCGATATTATTATCCTTGCCATAAAGCCGTGGCAGGTAGATGCCGTGCTGACTGAAATACTGCCGCACGTAAGCGGAAAGCTCATTGCCTCAGCCGTGAGTGGCATAACGCTTGATCATCTTAACAACAGGGTAGGTAGCACTAATACCGTAGTGCGCATTATGCCCAATATTGCGGTCGAGTTTGGTGCGTCTGCTACGTGTATCTCGGCAGCAGCGGGCGACATGCCTAAAACGCAAGCCATTTTTGAATTGTTTGATAAAGTGGGCACCGCCGTAATAATCGACGAAAAGCTTATGGATGCTGCCACCGTACTGGGTGCGTGCGGCACCGCCTTTGCGCTACGCTACATCAGGGCCAGCATGCAGGCCGGTATAGAAATAGGCTTTGATGCCAAAACCGCCCTGGCCATTGCTGCCCAAACCACCCTGGGCGCTACAGAGATGCTCTTAAAACAGCAGGCGCACCCAGAGCAGCTTATAGATAAGGTTACCACGCCACAAGGTTGCACCATAGTGGGTTTAAACGAAATGGAACACGAAGGTTTTAGCTCATCGCTTATAAAAGGCATCAAGACTTCGCTTAAAAAAATCAAGGATAGTTAATTATTGAATATTTTATAATTTTTATTCATAATTCTATTACACGATAAACAGGGCGCTGTCGTAATGCTATACTATTCTGTTTGAATTTTAGTATTCAAAATAAGCATAAAATGCTATCTTTTGCTCCACTAAAAACGTATTAAGCTTAAAAACGTGCATTTCATCGATTTTTTTGTGTATTTCAACTAATAAGTTTTGTGGGATTCCTCATCTGCCCTATGTTTGCAGCATAAAATAGCATTAGTAAAATAAAATTTTACGGTATTTTTGGGGGCAAAAAAAGGGAAAACCAACGTTTTCCCTTTTTTTTTATTTTATACTTTGCCAAACGTATTACATTTTAAAATCAGG